>NZ_CP086239.1:610769-916153 GCF_026650985.1 Clostridium estertheticum | reverse complement strand
AACTGCATTTTTATAATAGTGTTTTTTCATTTTAAATACCGTACTATTCAATTTTCAAAGAGCATTATTCGTACTTTCAATTTCAATAGTTGCGTCGTCTAATTTAGCAAATCCGACATATATATATCCGTTATTCTTTAGTAAAAGGATATCTTTATAAAACGTTATTTTCTAAATATATGGTATTACTTCTCATTATTAGCCTAATTAGAAGTTCTACAGCATGTCCAATATGAATAATGGGAAACTGAAGAATATATAAAAATACGCAGAATCACTCCATTACTTTACTAATTCTGACATTAGGTTGTGTCGTCCGTTACGAACATTGTGTAAGAAACTTACTGTAGATTATGCTTATACTGCGACCATGACCTTGCCTATGTTGAGCAGATACTACATATAAATCATAACCCAACCGATAAAACTTCAGTTGGGCTATTTTCATACACTTAAAAAGCTTGATTTTATTTGTTTAGGATTTTTTATGTATCCACCATATATCATTTTGATAAGAATAAAAACCGATATTATAATAGAATTGCTGTGATGAAAGCACATATGCATGTTTTGCTCCGAGTTTGCCACACCTATTTACCCCTTCAAGAACAGCAGCTTTGCCCAATCCCAACTTACGATATTCTGGTAAAGTGAAAACAGGTTCGACATAAGCATACTCGCTGCCAGGAATACACCACATACCACAATGGGCAGCGTAGTCTCCGTTAGGAGCAACAACTAATATGCGCAAATCGAGGTCAAGATATGGTCTATCAAACCCTTCTCTCATTTTAACGCTATCTGCTTCAGTGCGTTCACGTTTATTCTCGAATCCCTTCCAAATCGCATCAAAATATTTATCAGCGTCAAAGCTTTTATCGGCAAAGCTCATAATTGTATACCCTTTGGGGAGAGCATAAACGTTGTCATTGATATCTATTCGTGATGTCTGAACCTTTTCCGTAGTAGCAATAAAACCCTTTTGAACAGCCGATTGCTGATAACCTAAATCTCCATCTGGCAAAGCTAACCTTATTTCTCCATTCAAATTTAAATTATTTGTTGCAAAGTCTATGAGTTGTGACTTGATACCTTCATAATCCATGTCAACGCAAAAGAATGCCTCACCAAGACCGTGGTCATATAATGTAAGTCCAACAATTTTTCCATTAACCTCAGCAATGCCAAAGTGCGACTGCGTCGTATTTATATGCGAATCGTACTGCCAAACCCATCTTGCCCATAACCAGCTAGGAGCGACAACTTCATTTTGATTTATACGAATTAAAAAATCACAAATTTTCTGAAAATCATCGCAGTATCCAGCTTCGTCTATAAAGTTTCTAATTTTTACATTCATTATTTTAACTCCTTCTAATGCTATTTTTGATTGAAGAAGTTTTTTAACTTCTTCAGCTTACCTTATATAATTTAAAATAATCATTTCGCTCCATTATTTATTATTTATTATTTATTATTTATACAAAATTTTACGGATTGTTTCTACGGATAGGCAATAAATATTTGCTATTTCTTCTATAGGAACATTTTTACTTGCAAATTTTATCCGAATTTCTTCATTACGCCGTTCATAATAGCCTCGCGCTCCAGAACCTTCACCCCATTTTTTACGTTCATTATTTCTAGGGATATATAGAGCTTTTCCCTGTGCATACTTTTGAACCTCTTGTAGCAGCTCATCAGGCAATATATCAGAAGCATTTAAATATTTCATTATATGCCTCCTCGTATACATTATCCATTTTGCCTTAAAAACTCATCCAGATTTTTAAACTCTCTTATTTTAACATCATGCTTTCTGATTTCAGAGACAATATACTGCTCAATCTCTTCAACACATTTACCGAAGACACTTAAATCTGCCGGATCAAATACATTCATCAGTTCCATTTTCTTAAGCCCGAAGTCCTTTGTGACACAATCAATTTCGCTTTGTAATATACATCCCCATACAAAGCACTTTGTTGCATCATTTATCTCCAAGTAATAATAGATTCTTCTAAACCAATAAATGCATTCCTGATACCAATCTGCTAAATCTTGAAAATTGTAGTCCTTTACTTCTGTTTCCTTATCTGGTTTTCTCACGCTGAAGAAATCACGGGTTGTATCCAGCATTTTATAGCATATATCTTTTGATTCTTCTATCGTTTTTGCTGTAGCAGTGCTCTCATAGAGACCAATAAATCCACTTGGAACTTCTGGGAGACCACTTAGGCATGCTATCTGGTTGTCAGGACCACCCTTAAAATATGTTTCATTTACAGCAGCAATCGCTTCAGACAAATATGCAGCAACGTAGCCACTTGCCTTACGTATACCACTGAGTGATTTTTCGAAAAGCATATTTTGGAACAATTCCATTACTATATTAATCTTTTCAAGGCCCTTCCTATAAGTAAATTCCTCATCACTAAGATTACTCTGTACCTGTTTCTGCAATTTTACGAAACGTTCTTTTTCTTCTTCGCTTCGAGCATACAAGATAACTCCATCTGCCAAGCACGTTGTAAGACTTTCATTTAGGTTCGCAATTCCTTCCACTCTCTCCCATGACATTGGGAATAGGTCATAACCAATGTCATCAATGATAAATGTCTGAGATAGATTATAGCCTCTGTCTGTAGAAGGGATGTAAAAGTTAAACGCTATTTCATCTCCATCTGGTGCAATCTTCCAATGTTCGTGCCCAATTAACAATGCTACATCGTCAGGAAATTCCTTCTCAATTTTTTCTATCGCCCAAGCATTTAATTCTTTACTAATATATTTCATTTTTTGTCCTCCTTTTATTGAAATAGATAACAGCTGTTTGTCTATAAGTCTATATTATCAATAAACTACTTCATATTGTATACCCAAAACAATTCTAATAATTCTATACCAAAGATTGTCATTACACTTTGACTTCCCATTATAGTCATTATGTTAATATTCTCCACTAATTCTGTCAATACTCTAAGATAAGGAGTGATACAATGCAATCAAATAAAACTTGTCCATTAGTTGAACAATATTTAGACTACCTTATTGTAATAAAGGGCCGATCTAAAAATACCATTTTCGAATACCGCACAGACTTACTAATGTTTTTCAAATTTATCTTAGATAGTCGTAAAACTTCAATAATTAACACTAATTTTGGTTTAGTTAATCTAGCGTTTATAAAATCAATAACCCTGAATGATATGTATGCATTTATTTCACATTGTCAAACAACTCAAAAGACTTCAGCTGGTACAAAGGCGAGAAAGATAGTATCTATCCGCCAATTTTGGAAGTATCTGAAAGCAAAGGCACATCTTATTGATAACAATATAGCCGAAGAACTTGAAACGCCTAAATTACCAAAACGCATACCCAAATATCTTAATTTAGAAGAATCAGTCCGTTTACTAATCGAATGTGAAAAATATCCAAGAGATCATTGTATAATTACAATTTTTCTTAATTGTGCTTTAAGATTATCAGAATTAACTAGTTTAAATATTGAGCAGGTTGGAAATGATGTTTTAACTGTAATTGGTAAGGGTAACAAAGAACGTAAAATTTTTTTAACACCTGCTGCTAAAAAATCAATCAACACCTGGCTCTATATTAGAAATAATCTCAGTACAAACTCTAAGGCTCTATTTATATCAAGAAATAGTGGCCGCATTACTACTAGAGCAGTCCAAAATATTGTTAAGAAATACGTTATTTCATCCGGACTTGACGCTGCAGTAATATCTACCCATAAACTTCGTCATACTGCAGCAACTCTTATGTATAAATACGGCAAAGTAGATTTAAGATCTCTTCAACAAATTCTAGGTCACGAAAGTGTTGCTACTACTGAGATCTATACTCATATTGATGAACATCAATTACAATCTGCAGTAAACTCAAATCCTCTTGCTATGATGTTTAATTGATATTTATAATTACCGTCTATAGACGGTAATTACGTTTTATAAATAATTTTAAGCCACGTTTTAAAAACAAACTAATTATTCCTTTGATCTAAATATTCTTTATAGTATCTGCATACCCTTAAACAACTAACAACCGAACTGTTTGATAAATCACATTTATGCAACAATTCTCGTACATAATCTTCTCCTTTTGTATAATCAATATAGCGACTGGTCATCATTTTTATCCTTACTATATCATCCTCAACAGATGTTTCTTTCAGTCCTCTATTACTTAGATATTCTCTAAACCTATCCGCCACCATTTTTTCATCTTTTCTCTCTGTCATAATTAGTCCTGCCTAAAATTCATTGAAATTATGATAATAATTTTCAAATTACAATTGCGGCCTCGCCTGTACAGTTTAAGAATAATTGGAAGTTAAGTGTTTTTCAAGATATAGTCCATAATAAACATAATGACAATTCTAATTATCTATTTAATTTTTTTTGATGTCCTCATTTATTATCAGTAAATAATTCTATACTCAACAATTAGCTTGCTCTGTCAACTCATTTTTCCATTCGCCAATTCTTTTCTTGACATCTTTAATTTCAATTAGTTTTTTTACATTAGAAAGCTCTGTCGCTAACACAAAAGCAACGGTTGATTCAATAATCTTTTCATCTAACGTCCAAAAATCTTCGGTTATTCGCATGCTATCAATTACTTTTATAAATTCTGCAGTACTGATAAATTTCGTGTATGAATCATCTTGAAGTTCATATTCACATACTTCCCCCGCAGATGACCAAGTAGTTACATGCAATGCCAAAAATTTAATAGCATTAAGTTCATTGGTTATCGCAGTTTTTATATACTCTGAATATGTTTCTTTCTCTATAAACTTCCAAAGAACCAAAACTCTTCGTAGTTCTTTCCAATTAAATAAATTTGTACTCGCTACAAAACTTTTTGTCCTTTCTAAAAATATTGATTCAACCTTGTACAAATTATCTAGACTAATAAGCTTTGGTTCTTGCGCACTAGATGTTTCGGCAATTCTCCCATAAGTCAGTTCAATTATATGTAGAAGAAGCAATAAAAACTAAAATGATAAGAAGTCTGAGTTGGAAAGCATAGTTGCTATAATATTAAAACGTATGTTTTCATCACTAATTCTAAAGAGTAAATCCGAAATCGTATAAACACTAATTGTTGTTGAATCTGCACCTATCAACTGCATTTCTTTCTCTGCAATTATTCCACTTTGAAACACTAACACACTCAAAATAAGATCTATTCTTTTTTCTGGAATCCTAGATAAATGATACTTGATTTCCTTTAAATAAACATCAAAAAGGTCGCGTTGATTAAGTGTATCAATATATGACCGCAACTCATCTTCTTTCATGCGCGATAAAGAATCATCAATTTCATTTCTGCTGATTTTTATATCGTCTAAAGAAAGTGAAAAATACAAATCGAATTTACTCTCAGAAGCTATTCTCATTGCCTGATGAATTTCTGAGGGTGTTTGAAAAGCACTTGAAAGTGAAATTCTATTAGAAAACATAGGAAATAAACTAGCAACTGCCTTTAGCATGACTTGGGAATTTTCAGGGTAAATTTCTTGAAAACGTTGTAATATTTCCTCCTCTTGTTTCTTTACATCATTACATAACCTTTCCAGTTTCTCTAATTTCTTTAGTAATTCTAACAATTGTTTATAACGAACTTAAAGAATATTCTGCATTAGTTTTATATTTGTTACCTATTTATAAAGCAAATGTATTTTCTATAACGCCTGGAAGCAAGGTATAAATTGATTTTCCTATTTTACTTTCAAAATATTGCTTTATCTCCATTGTTGATTTCCACTTATCTATAATCAAGTCATTAATTCCATACCTAAGTGCCACATCTATCATTCTTTTTTCAACTAGGCAAAATCCAGAAGAGATAGCGATTGCATCACAAAATTGAATCAATTTATCGTATTCATTAAATTCTATATTTCTCAAGTACTCTTTTATAAACTCTATCTCTGATTCGCTACAGTCCCACTTTCCTGAATAACACTCTATTTCCTTAACCAAAAATGGATGTGTAATACATATTCTTGCAGCCTCATTAAAGCCTTTCTCTTTTAAGAAATTATATCCACTAATTATATGATGCATATCAGTAACTCCTTCTCTTCTACCTACATCATGTAAAAGCCCCAATATATATGCCGTTTCAGAATTCAGTCCCTCCGTTTTTTCTGCAATAAGCCTTGCTGCTTCTGCAACATATTCTGAGTGGTTAATCCAAGGCCCTGGATTTAACCTTCCTGCATCTTCTAAGAATATCTTTGCTTCATACAACATGGGTAAACCTTGTATTCCATCGTTTTTCACTTTACTTTAACTCCTTTATTTTTTATATGGTTAATTACCATTTTTTACCATTACGCAACAAATGCTATTTAATTATGTTGACATATCTTGTCTAAACCCACTCTTCTATTGATTGAATATACAACATTTCTTAACTTCCGATTATAGACATAACCTGTCCAGTTTATCTAATTTTTTCAGTAATTCTAACAGTTGATTGTGACCAACTTTATGAAAAGTCTTTCCTATGACCCTAACTATATTCGATTAAACTTTAATAAAGATAATAAAGCCTCAAGGGTTAGGATTCCCATCCATTCAATCTTAGCAATTTCCCATTCTTCTAAATACTTGTCCCACTGCCATGTAGGCAATATCTTACCATCTTCTTCAAGTCTATCTATTAAATAATCTAAATTTTGATCTATGAATTTACACTCAATTCCAAAAAAATTCTTAGAATCTAAGTTTATAAATTTTAATGGTGTCGGTACATAATTTATCCACTCAGATTGGTTTATGTTAACTAATTTAGAAACAGCTAATTTTAGTGTATCTACAATTTGGCTAGAAAATTCTTCGTCTAGAGCATTATACATATGAATATAACTTATTATTTCATGTTCTGAGTTAAACTCTGTACGATTATTTAAATTAGTTATAGCATAATTTCTTAAAGAATAAATATCGAGGTTATTGAGGTATTTTTTATACTTATAAACATACCCTATCAATTCAGCAGTAGGATTTCCCCATGAATAATCAATAACTGTCATATTTATATCATTTCTAAATTCCCACCAAGGTGCATGAGGATAGTTGTTAACAATACTTGGAACACTATACCAACCATTTCTATTACTATCAAAAGTCGTCTCAAGATATTCAATAGCCTTTGCAATCATATTTTGTGCCCTATCACTATTATCTAACTTACTCAAATATCTTAAGCCAATCGCTGTTGCCATTGGTGAGGACTTTATAAGTTTAAAATCGGGTTCTATACCCTTACCAAAACCTCCATCTGTGTTTTGAAATGCTTCTAATGAATCTAATATATCATCACCACTTGAATCATTAAAATAATAATTGAATATAGATTTTTCCAATGGTCTAGCGTCTGTATCCATATAGCTATTTAATTGTTCAAAAAGAGTTTTTGATAACTTTTTCATTTTTATTTCTCCTTTTTTGATTAGACTTATTTATCTTACATAAGTGATCTAATTATCTTCGGTTTTCCCTATATTTATCAATTTAGCATTAAATTTTTTTAACTTCCCATTATAGACATTCTGTGAGGTTAACATTTCCCTGCCATAAACGCTTTCTTTACATAATTCAACAAACATTCATAATTTTCCTTTAATTCAGCAAAAAAAAAAATATATTCACCCCTTAAATTACCATAAAACTCCTCCGTTAATTTGCAAAATCCACTAGTATTTTATATATGATCCGCATTAATATATATTTTATAATTTGCAAATATAGCATCAAATAAAAATAAGGCATTATCTCCAATTACTATTTCAATTGAAAAATGCCTTCACTCTTTATATTTAAATATGTTAATATTTATTTATTCATTTATCCTTACTGAATAATTTGATCTCAATCTAGTTGAATATAAGCTACATTTGAGATTAAATCAAATAGCAATTACCTCAAGGGTACTACTATATATATCAGATCCTACCTTTTTTATATCCCCATCAGTATTTCATTTATATCTTTGCTGACCTTTACTCTTTCCTCATAAACCCAATATACATCAAATTCTAATTTGAATTTTTTAGAGAATGAATAATACATATTTATTTTTTGATAATATATCTCCAAATCCTCCAAATTATTTTTTAAACACTCTGGTTTAAATAAACTCTCTTGTTTATAAATAAATATCTCTTCTACATAATGTAAAAATGTATTCATTAATTCTTCCCTCGAGATATCAAATGGAACTTTTAACAAATCCCATTGAACTTCTTCTTTTAGCTTGTAATTCTTTATTCTATCTAGAATTAATATATAATCACTAATATCCATTTTAGTATAATAGTCTAATTTCTCTTCCCTAGTACTCCATAAAACTAGTTTATCAATCAAAGGTAACCCTTTAATTTTAACTATAACATCTGATGGTCCGATAACTGCTTTCTTTATCTCTTCATCTTTAACTTCCAATCTAGATTTAATGAAATCTTGAGTATCTCCAGCGCTGGCTACATACCCTACATCATAGATACCTCTTCGTCCTGCACGTCCACTAACTTGCTTTACTTCTTGTGATGTTAGTTCTCGTACTTCTTCACCGTCAAATTTTTTTATACTCATAAAAACAATTCTTCTAATAGGCAAATTAACTCCCATGCCGATTGCATCAGTAGTTACTAAAACTTTTGTCTCTTTGTTTGTAAATTGTTTATATTGGATTTTTCTAACTTCTGGTGGTAAATCTCCATATATTATGCTAGTTTTAATACCTATCTTAGAATACCTTTCTGCTATTTCTAATACTCCCTTTTTAGAAAACACTACAATTGCATCGCCCTCTTGAATATGATTATAATTAAAATTTATGTTTTCAACTTCTAAAGGAATATCTCTTGTATATTCTTTTATAGAATACTTATCTCCACAGTCATTTATAATTGTTTCTAGTATGTTTTTCGTATTAGCGGCTCCACATATATGAATCTCTTTACATCTTAATCCTAATAAGGCCTTACTCCATGCCATTCCCCTATGTTGATCTTTAATCATTTGAATTTCATCAATAACAGCTATATCATAATGTTCCTTTAAATTAACCTTTTCTATTGTACACGAAACATGGGTTGAACCTATCTTTAATATTTCTTCTTCTCCAGTTAATAGATCACAAATTATTCCATCATTATTCAATTTTTCAAAGTTCTCTAAAGCAAGAATTCTTAGTGGTGATAAATATATACCCCTTTGTGCGGTTTTCAGACGTTCTACAGCATTATATGTTTTGCCTGTATTTGTATCACCTAAATGAATATAAATCATTCTATCCATACTTCTAGCTTCTACATACTCATCTTTAGGGTTATTGGGAAATTTTTCTTCAAACTCATTAATAATTAATTTTGGTATATGTTGCTTCGTAAGTAATATCATGAACCCATAATTAAAAAAAGTGCTATAATTTCCTTTTAAAACCTTATAAAACTCAAAATCAGTACCATTCCTCTTATTGTAATCCTCAAGCATTCTTTTTGATATATCTTCTAATAATTCCTCATATTTCTCATGCACCTTTTTAAAATCCTTGAAACCTTCATTTTCCAGCTCTTTAATCTTTTTCAACTTTTTTCTTATTGCTACTTCATGTTCAATAAGAGCTCCTGGCTTTGAATGATGAACTATCTCTTCAATTTGACTAATTTGACTTTTTAATTTTTTAAATTCTCTTTGAGATTCATTTTTTTTCATCTCGTCTCCTCCAACTAAACTTCCTATATTAATCTTAACCTTAAAATATATGGTTTCCTAATGTTACAAAAACTATAACTTCTCTTTGAATTCACTATGTTTTCTTTATACAATTATCCATTTCTATAAAATCCTCACTTCATAATCACTTCGAAAATTACATTAGTAAAAACATTGGATATAGCAAATTGTACAATACTTTAAATAAAACACCCAATAAAACTTGTTTTGTAAACAAGCATTATTGGGTGCTTTTTATCTGATATCTAGCCTTTTAGTGTTAGCCTATACTACATTTCTTTTAACCTCTTCTTTATTTTTCATTCTTGATTTAAGTATGTTATAAATCACACCAAGTATTATAAACCATACAGGTGTTACAAATAAGGCTACACGAGTTTCCTTAGTAAGTGCCAATACAACTATAATGAAAGCAATAAATGCTAGAATTATGTAGTTAGCAATTGGGTAAAATGGCATTTTGAATTTGCTCTTAGTAGCAAGTTTAGGATTAGTTTTGCGATATATTAAATGGCAGACAACTATAATTGCCCAAATGAAGATAAAGCAGAATGTTGATATACTTGTAATGAGTACAAATACACCTTCTGGCATAATATAATTCAAAATAACTGAAATCAAGATAACAGTTGCAGAGAACATTAAAGCATTAGAAGGTACTTGATTAGAAGTTAATTTTTTCATTGACTCAGGTGCATTCTTTTCTTTAGCAAGAGAGTAAACCATACGGCTTGTACTGAATATACCGCTGTTACAAGCAGATGCAGCTGATGTTAGTACAACAAAATTTATAATACTTGCTGCCGCTGGGATTCCCACTGCAGAAAACACCTGTACAAATGGGCTTTTATCGGGATTAATTGAATTCCATGGGTATATACTCATAATAACAATAAGTGCCCCAATATAGAAAATAATAATTCTAATTGGAATATTATTAATAGCACTTGGAATAACCTGTTCTGGGTTTTCAGTTTCACCAGCTAGTAAACCAACTAATTCTATTCCAGTAAAAGCAAACACAACCATTTGGAAGGAAAGAATAAAACCGCTTACCCCATTTGGAAACCAACCACCATGTTTCCAAAGGTTTGTAAAGCTAGATACACCAGCATTTGTAGAAAATCCTTTAATAATCATAAATGTACAAATTATAATTAGTGATAAAATTGCAACAATTTTAATTAAGGCAAACCAGAATTCCATTTCACCAAATAACTTTACTGTAGTAAGGTTCATAATTAGTAAAATTACAAGAGCTATAAGGCTTGGAACCCATTGAGCTACATTGGGTAACCAGTATTGTACATAAAGTCCAGTAGCAGTTAAGTCAGCCATAGCAAGTGAAATCCAACAGAACCAGTATGTCCATCCAGTAATAAACGCTGCTCCGTTACCTAGATAATCCTGTACAAAATCTACAAATGAATGATAGTTTGAATTGGAAAGCAATAATTCCCCAAGTGCACGCATAATAAGAAAACAGATTGTGCCCGTTATCACATATGCAAATAAAATAGATGGACCTGCTAAGTGAATGGACCTTCCTGAACCAAGGAATAATCCAGTACCAATTGCACCTCCAATTGCAAGCAATTGAACATGACGATTTTTCAGTCCTCTTGATAAATTTTCATTTTCTGACATATATATTCCTCCATCTCAGTCAAAAGGCATGTACTAAAAAAATGCCTTTTCCTATATAAATATTTTGCGATTGGAGATATAACTGGGAATAGATAAGATCTAAATGAAGTAATTGGTAATATATTACTTTCGTAAGATATGTTACCTGTCCCCTGTCCTTTTACCTGAGAGTTTCGCCTTTACAGCTTTCTCCTTCGGTGCTCATTATGAGTCTCTCCAAGGGTTCATCCAATAGCGGTCATCTCTAATTAAATAGGTACCTGAAAGATTTACCCCTTCGGTGAATGGCATAGCCATTACTCTCCCGCTATCTTCATCTGAACTATTAAATTTTATTGTTTCATAGTAATACATATTCGATAAATTTGCAATGATTTTTCCACTTTTAATGGAAATAAAAAGTTTATTTGGTCACAGTTACTAGAATTATTTACACTCCACTAATAAACACCTCAATGTCCTTTTGAATAAGATTTAATGCATTTCGCCAAAAATCTATTGAGTGAACATCTATATCAATTATCTTTGCACTATCAACAATATTATTTTTACTTGTAGCACTCAAAAAATTATTATATTGTGATACAAAAGCTTCTCCCTTTTTTATATATTCAGCATAAAGACCCTTCGAAAATAAAACTCCAAATGAATATGGAAAATTTAAAAATTCATTACCAGACAAATAATATCCAACCTTATTCATCCACATATATGGATGGATGGTCTCAGGGTCAATACTATCTCCATAGGCTTCTTCCATACAATCAAGCATTAATTCATTTAACTCTTCAACAGATAACTGACCCAATTTTCTCCTTTCAAATAATTTATTTTCAAATATATATCTAGCATAAAAATCAACGATATAATAGCCCGCATCTGAAATGCTTTTTTCTAAAATTGAAAAACCTTCATTTGTTGGTAGAATATTAAGTAATGCGTTATTTACTATTGTTTCGCAGAAAATCGAAGCTGTTTCTGCAATAGGTGTAGGATAGTCCGTATTTAGCATCTTTTCATTCTTAAGGCAATAGCTATGATAAGCATGTCCAATTTCATGAGCCAGTACACCAACATCACAATACTCCCCAGTAAAATCGGCTATAATTCTGCTTTCTTCTATTGGGAAAATATCGACAGTTAGTCCATAATTACCTTTTCCAGTTCTTGGCTCAGCATCAATCCATCTACTGTCAAAGACTTTCTTTGCAAAATCAGCAAGTTCTTGACTGAATGTTCTAAAACTTGATACAATTAAATCTCTGGCATCTAAATATGATATTTTTGCATTAGCATCACCCATTGGTGCAAATATATCATAGAATGGAAGGCTAACTTTATGTCCTAGCCCTTCTGCCTTTTTATGATAATATTCATGGAATATAGGTAGACTTTCTTTTATAGCAGAAAGCATAACATTTAAAGTTTCATAATCCATTCTTGAGACCATGAGAACTTTTTCTAAAGGTGATTTATATCCTCTCATATCATAAATAGTAAGTGCTTCACCACTAATTCCATTCAAACATGCTGCGGACGCTTTCGATATTCTTTTACAACCTTCCTCCTCTGCATAATAGGCTGTTTTTCTTAAAAATTCATCTTTTTTATATGCCATGTTTCTGAGCTCTGAAAGCGATACTTTCTTTGATTCGCCTTCAATATCTATATCAACTAACATTGTAGAGGTGAGCTCCATATAAAGTCTTTGCCATGCTTTGGATCCTGTACTCTGCATTTTTGCAATTAATAATTCTTCATTTTCATTCAATAAATATTTTGACTGCAAAAGAAGTTCTTTAAGATAAAACCGATATTCAATAAGTATTGGTGAAGTATCTATTAATTCATATATATTATTTAAAGAAATAAGCCATTTGTTAAACTTTACAAAAGAATCTGTAACCAATGAATTCTTATACTCAATATCATCTAAAACGTTCATTGCTTCCATATTTGAGTTATCTGAACATGAAGTTAACTCAGCATAAGAATATAAACAACAATATAAGCTTTTATATTCATTGTAAAGCTTCAAAAATTCTTGCATTTTAGAAGCCGCATTATTCGTATCTTTCATATTTTTTGCAGACCAATCATTCAAATTTTCTATATGCTTGTTAAGAAGCTCCATGTCACCTTTAAATTTTTCAGAGTTAAATGAAGTATAAAGTGTGTCTAAATTCCATGTTAAATCCATTAATAATCATCTTCCTCTCTATATTATAAATTACTATACAACACTGTTTTAAATCGCATCTTTACATAATTCAACAAACATTCATAATTCTCCTTGTACTTCTATAGTTTATATTTTTATTGTACATCTTTCTTAATGCTTTTTATGCTTAATATTGTTCCACCGATAAATGTTGTGCATAAAACAATAATACCTAAAGCATAATTTGTGTAAGTTCTTCCATTTTCATGGGGACTTAATATAGTTGGAATAGTCCACGGAAATAACGTATTAAATGGTGTGTTCATTATTATGAGGGAAACAGTTGTAGCACCTACCCCCAGTATTATTGGTGGAATTATACTTTTGTAATAAATAGCTAAGAAGGCAACTATAGGAATTAATGCAAAGTGCATAATAATCATAAAAATATAAGTTTTAGCGTAATATAGTAAAATACTAAAAGTTAAAGGTTCATGTTTTATGGTAAGTCCTAAAAGCATTGCCAAGATAAATGAGGATATAAGTGTAATAGAAATAAGAATTAATACAACAACAAGTTTACTTATAAAAAATTGCATTCTATTTATTGGATAAGTAAACATGCTATTTACTGTATTTTCTCTATATTCCCGTGAATATATATATCCTGCTAATACAGAAAAGAAAGCAATCCCAAGCATCACATTAACAAGCATTTCATTAGTTGTAAAATAATCTTTCCAAACAACTATAGGAAACTTTTTATTAACTGCATACATTGAAAACACTAAAATATTAGGAAACAATGAACATAGAGGTATACACCACAAAACTTTACATTTTCTTAGTTTAAGAAATTCAGTATGCATAACAGTTGGTAAACTTGCAACATTATTCATTTATATCACTTCCTACCAACTTAATAAAATAATCTTCAAGACTGTCCCTAAGCAAAGATATTTCTTTAACCTCAACATTATTTTGTATTAGCATCCTATTAATATTAGAAGTCTCTGTTAACCTTTCATAAATTTTAATCACTCCCGGTTCTGATATTATATAATCTGATATGTTAAATTTTTGTTCTAACATAAATACGGCATCCCTATCATTATTAACTTTAAGCTCAATATAATGTCTATTTTTCTTTTTTAATGCTTCAGAGTCTATTTCTTCTAGTAGTTTCCCTTTATGTATGATACCCACTTTAGTAGCTAATTGCTGAATTTCACTTAGAATATGACTTGATATTAATACAGTTATATGCCTTTTTCGCGATAGATCAAGTATAAGTTGTCGTATTTCTTTTATTCCCACAGGGTCTAATCCATTTGTTGGTTCATCCAACACTAAGAATTCAGGATTATGAAGTAAAGCTCTTGCTATGCCAAGTCTCTGTTTCATACCCAACGAAAACTCTTTTGTTTTTCTATTAGCAGCATCAAGTATTCCCGCTACTTCTAGTGATTGTTCTATACAATTTTTGTCTGGAACACCCATAAGTTTTCTGTGAATATCTAAATTTTCCACCGCGGTTAAATTTTCATAAAAACCTGGAAATTCTATAATTGACCCAACTCTTGCAAAATAATGTTTTTTGTCCTCACTCAGCTTTTCACCAAACAATTCAATATTTCCTGTGGTAGGCTTAATTAACCCCATGATCATTCTCATAGTAGTTGTTTTACCTGCACCATTTAAGCCTAAGAACCCATAAATATCTCCTTTTTCAATTGTTATATTTACGTCATCAACAGCTTTATGATCTTTATACTGTTTTGTTAGATTATAAGTCTTTAATATGCACTCCATAATTTTCTTCCCCCAAACATTAATTTATTATCATGTACATAGAATACTATATTAGTTTTAAATAACTCTAACAAATACCTTACAAATCCCTTAAATCATAAATATCTATTTATATAAAGGTAATGAAAATGAAAAAGTAGTTTTCTCATTTGGAATGCTTTTAACTAAAACATCTCCTTTTAATCTTTCTACAAGTTTTTTAACTATTGCAAGTCCCAACCCGCTTCCATTAAACTTTCCATTTCTTGAAGTTTCTCCAATATATAATCTATCAAATATATATGGAATGTCTTTCTCAGCAATACCTGCTCCTCCATTCCATATATCTACCCAAACCATAGAGTTTTCTCCTCTGATTTTTATACCAATTATTTTTTCATCTTTTCCATATCTAAGTGCATTAATTAAGAGGTTAGATAATATTCTATCAATTGCTTTACTATCTCCCCAGACAAAAAAATCTTTTTCTGCTATCTCAATGATAGGTTCAATGTTTTGATTAACAAATTCTTGATAAAATCCTACTAATACATCTTGAATCATATTGGTCAAATTAATTTTTTCCACTTTAATTAGTACATCTTCTGCTTCTATTTTAGAAAAGCGAAAAAATTCTTCAAGTAACGAATATAATTTTTGGGACTTAGAATATACTATATTCAAAAAATACTTTTTTTCTTTATCGTTTAACTTTGAATCCTTCTGTAGCGCCTCTAAATATCCAAGTATAGATGTTAATGGAGTCCTTAAATCATGCGAAATATTGGCTACCATTTTTTTCCTCGATTCTTCTAGATATTGTTTTTTTTCAGCGATCCTCTGAAATTCGTCTATTATATAATTTAAATTAACACCCAAGTTTTGTATACCCTTAGTTGAAGAATAAAATCGTACCCTAATATTAAAATTACCATCTTTTATTTGCTCTAATGTTCTATTAATCTCATTTATTTGCTTAGAAAAATAAATATTATTAAATATCAAAATACAACATATGCATACTAATATACAAACAATGTATATATTCATTATTACATCTCCCCCAGCTTATAACCAATTCCCCAAACTGTTTTTATATATTTAGGTTTAGAGGAATTATCCTCAATTTTATTTCTCAGGCGACTTATATGTACCATTACAGTATTCTCATCAGTCATATATTCCTCTTTCCAAACAGCACTGAAAAGTTGAGACTTAGTGAAGACTTTATTTGGATAAGTCATAAAAAGTTTTAATATCTCAAATTCCTTTGAAGTAAGTGGTATATTTTTTTTGCAAACTTTAAGTTCATAGGTATTTAAATCTAATTGAAGATTTCCGTGTTTTAACACTTCATCTTCCTCAAACTCACTATTATTAAATTGTAAATACCTTCTTAATTGAGATTTAACTCTTGCGATAACTTCTGCTATATCAAAAGGCTTAGTAATATAGTCGTCAGCACCTAACTCAAGTCCAAATATTTTATCTGTTTGTTCATGTTTCGCCGATAAAATAATTACTGGGATTGTGCCTTTTTCCCTAATTTTTAAAAGTACTTGCCCCCCATTGAGTTTTGGCAACATTAAATCTAATATAACCAATTGATAAGTCTTATTTTCAAATTTACATACAGCTTCTATACCATCAAAACAACAATCTACAATATATCCTTCCTTTCTTAGATATTTTGTAATAAGATAGTTAATTTCGTTATCATCTTCAACCACTAAAATACTTATATATTCCATATATACTCCCCATTCCCATAACTTACATTTATTTTTATATTCCCGTTCTTCATAATAATTATAGTATACTACAAAATCTACCAATACCATATGGGTTACAGCAACCATTCATGATGCATCCCGAAGTTTGTAAATTTACGCTTTGCGAGCATTACCCAATTATAGTTTTGTAATACTTTAAATACACTATAGTATTGACAAAAGAGTATAATGTATATATAGTATATATACATTATACTCTTTCAAAATAAACAAGGGTTTATTAAATGAAACTGCTAGGAGATAAAATATGGACATTACTATTATAATTTCAAATTTATCAAATGATCCTATATATCTGCAAATTATTGATCAGATTAAAGGACTAATATTTTCTGGTGAAATAAAAGAAGGTGATGCACTTCCATCTATGCGAAATTTAGCAAAGGATCTTCAAGTAAGTGTAATCACCACAAAGAGAGCTTATGAAGAATTAGAGAAGGAAGGATTTATTGTTTCTCTTACAGGTAAAGGGTCATTTGTATCAGGGCAAAATAAGGATTTACTTCGCACGAAAAAAATGAAGATTTTAGAAAAAAAATTAAAAGAAGTTTTAAAGGAAAGTAAAATATTGAATTTATCTATGGAAGAAATAATAGATATAATGAAACTTCTTAAGGAGGACGTAAAATGAGCAGTGTATTAGACGTTAGAAATCTCAACAAGTCTTATGGTGATTTTTGTTTAAATGGATTAAACTTTAAGCTTGAAAAAGGGTATGTAATGGGATTTATAGGACCAAATGGCTCAGGAAAAAGTACCACAATAAAATCAATTATGAATCTAATAAAAAAAGATAGTGGAAGCATCAGTGTCTTTGGTATGGACAACGTTAAAGATGAAAGGAAAATCAAAGAAAAAATAGGATTTGTTTATGATGAAAATATATTTTATGGCATGCTTACCATAAATGAAATGAAAAATATTATAGCAGGTTTTTATAGAAAGTGGGATGAAAACAAATTTAAGGAGTATATTAAACATTTTGAATTAAATCCAAATAAGGTGATAGATAAGCTTTCGAAGGGTATGAAAATAAAATTCGCCTTAGCATTAGCACTCTCCCATGGAGCTGAACTTATTGTTATGGATGAACCTACTTCAGGACTTGATCCTGCTTTTCGAAGTGAACTTATGGATATTTTATATAATGTTATTCAGAATGAAGAGATGTCAATTTTCTTCTCCACACACATTACAGCAGATCTTGAAAAAATTGCAGATTATATAACTTTTATTAACAAAGGAAGTATGGTGTTTTCTGAGTCGAAGGAAGAAGTGCTACAAAAATACGCAATAGTCAAAGGTGCTTCTAGACTTTTAGACTTAAATATACGAAAGGAATTTATAGGTATAAGGGAAACTGCTTCAGGGTTTGAGGCATTAACTGATAATAAAGAGAAAGCAAGGATTTTATTTAATGATAGTTGTAAGATAGAAAAAGCATCACTAGAAGATATTATGGTTTATACAATAAGGGGTGATATTCATGTTTAATCTAATAATGAAAGACATTAGAATTCAGAAAAAGGATAAAACCGTATTTATGTTTATTCTTTTAAACATGGTAAACGCATTTATATTTCAAACTAATTATGCAACTACTATATTGTTATGTTTTTTAAGTATATATCTACTGGCAGTGTATGCTAATGCTTATGATTTTAAATATAACAGTGAACTAATGATAAATAGTTTGCCCGTTAATAGAAAAGTTGTGGTGGCTGCAAAATATTTATCAGTATTTTTATTCCTTATCTGTGCTATAGTAATAACACTTATTGTGGGCAGTTTATTTCATTTTGTTGCTCCAAATTTAGTAAGTAAAACCATCGGTATAAACACCATTTTTCTTGAGTTTTTTATTGTATGTATTTATTTTTCTATTTTCTTCCCATTCTATTACAAGCTCGGATACCTAAGGTCAAGGTGGGTAAATTTTATAATCATGACTGTAATGGGAAGTCTTATCTCTTTCGCAAATGAGATATTAAAGAATAGTACAACCTTTGGGGTTGATTTTGGATTACTGCAAAGAATCTTACTGACAGCTATACCTATAATTTTTATAGTAGTTTCATTCTTCATTTCAATTAAAATATATAAAAATAAGGAATTGTAATTATGGTTTTATGAAATCAATTAAACATCCAGATGGACTAGGTGTAAGGCAACTGCTAATGTAAAAACACCGCAAAATTCAAATTTGAATTCTGCGGTATTCTAGAAATTATTTATTTTCACAGGAATCCATACTTCACATTTGTATTCACCAGGGTTTTTATCATCCCAAAAGTTTTTTTCAATGCATGGCCCTTTCACTTGTTCAAATCCAGAGGAGGGAAACCATTCAGAGTATATGCGTCTCCAAATATCCTGTATAATCAAATTATTGGGCACAGCTCCATTACCTTCAAATACTGCCCATGTAAGTTTTGGCACCTCTAGTATAGTAAATTCATCTGGTATATATTTTTCGAACTGTTCAGCTCCCATTATATATTTTCTTGTTCCATCTTCTTCAAATCCATAATGAAATCCATTTAGCAAAGTGCCCTTGGGGTTTCCAAGAATTTCGTTCATCCTATCATGTGTTCCATCCTCAAAAATCTTATTAATAAACTTTGGTATCTCTCTATAGGCTGCATCGTCAACTCTAGTTGTTGCAAATTCTGCACCAAATACTTTAAAAGCCTCCTTTTCAACTATTTTATAAATAATTTCATGTTCTCCTTTTATTGATATTTGAAAAGAAAGTTTGGGAAAAGCTTTAATCTTTCCATTAAGCTTTTTTAAAGCTGACGGTGATATTCCATGCAGTCTTTTAAATGCCTTAGTAAATGCTTCTGGACTTTCATAACCATATTTTAATGCTATATCAATTACTCTTTTGTCTGTTGCAACCAAGTCTTCTGCAGCAAGGGTAAGTCTTCGATTTTTTATGTACTGAGTCACCGTAAATCCTGTTAATGCATGGAAAATACGCTGGAAGTGATATCGAGATGAACATGCGACTTTTGATATGTCATCTATGTTAAGTGCTGTTTCCAAGTTCCTTTCAATGTATTCAAGCGTATTATTAAGTAATATTATTGTTCCCAACTTTCCCCTCCTTTCAAAATCAGTTCATTCATTACAAAAATGTAAATCTCCATTATTTCATCTTATTATATACATAACTTGTTATAACTTCACAATACTTATCAGGCTCCTCAATTCTAGTATAATGACCGGAGAAATCAAATGTAACCACTTGTTTGTCTTGCACTCGCTTCATAAATTCTGCTGTTTGTACTTCACAAGTTATTGGATCATATTTACCTTTAATCAATAAAGAAGGTTTTTTTACATTTGATAATTCAGTAAACACATCATTATACACCCGCCAATCCTTCAATAATTCAATTCTTGTATTGGTAGATTTATTCCATAAATTCTTAGCATCGTTAGTACTCATAGCTATTCGTTCAATAATTTGCTTATCACTTCCAAACCACATATAATTACTTCCGTTAGCTCCAAGTTCATTTAACGCCTTCATAAGTAGTTTATTGATATCCCTATAATCCGTAATTTCTCTTAAAGCTTTAAAATAATCTTGCGCCAATGATAAATTTCCTAATTTAATTAATTCCTTAGCAGCCTCATTTAGCATAGAACGCTCTGAAAGTGCAAAGCTAAAAGACGGACATTCATATATCATATATTCAATAGAATTAGGGTATAAATTAGCATAAAGAACAGCAAGATACCCACCAAATGAGTGACTAAGCAGTGACCATTTATTTATATGTAATTTTTTTCTTAATTCTTCAAAATCTTCAATAATATCTTCTAGTGAAATATGTTCTTCATCTAAAATAGCCTCGGATCTCCATACTCCCCTTTGATCTGGAGCTATAATTTTAAAGCTCTTTGATAATCTGTCCCCCTGATATTGAATAAAATCTGCAACACCAATTCCACCAGGTCCACCATGAATAAATAATAATACTGGAGACGAGTCCTCTCCTAAAATTTCAGTGTAAAGATCTTTGCCTCTAATTTTATAATACTCCACCATCTAATAAGTCCTCCCCATAATAACCTTAATTATTTCCTAACTTCACTAAAGTATATCAAAAAACGGGATTTTATATCTGTCTTGTTGTGCTTTAATTTGTCTGGGTTTATTCATTCTAAAAATATCAAAGAGTACAGTGTTTTATAAATTCATTAGCTGTAAATCCTAATTTATCTTTTACCATTTTATTAACATTAGCTAACATCTTGATTTCATTATCTTTATATTTCTTATAATCTTCATTGAGTATACACAAATACTCTTCAAAACCTTTTTGTATTGGCCCAACTACCTTCATGAATTGTTTCAGATCTTCCAACCCTTTATTAAATTTCTGTTTAAGTTCTTCACTTTCTTTTAAAGATCTTGCTAATTCTATTTGACGATTTATCATTATGTTATCCTTTGTGTTTGCATCATAATCTAATATATATTTACATTGAGTATCCAACGCTTTTTTCAGCCCATCTAAATTATCATTATCCGAGTCATTAATTTGTTTTATTAGAAAAGTATTTTTATATACTACTTCATCTACCGAATCCAAAAAATCCACAAGCTTTAGCCATATTTTCTTTTTTTCATCATTATCAATAGTGACACTTAAAAAATGAGCATATATACTAACAAACAATTGTCCAAATTTTCCTGGGAATATTATAAGTAAAGTATTTGATATAAATTCTTTTTTATCATCTCTAGATAACTCTAATGTTTCCCTTAACCTTCTAATTTGTTCTCCTGATGCTCTGTAATCTGTTAAATTTTTTTCTATAAGACTTGTAATGATTAATTTGCTTTTTCCAAGATAAGTTATGCTTTCGTCTATTTTTTTTACAGTATCTAGAAGTGTTTCAGGTAAACTCCTTCTGCCCATAACCACGTCTTTGATATCTACAATTGTTATATCTAAGGCTCTTAATGCCCCAATTAAATTTAATTTAACAATGTCATCATTTGAGTATTCTCTATAATTATTTTCACATTTTTTTAAAGGAGTAATTAATCCTTCATTTTCATAATATTTAATAGCTTTCTTAGTTAAGCCAGTTTTCTCTGATGCAGTTTTAATATTCATTTTGTTAGCCTCCTATAAAGTTAAAGAAATTTCATCTCTTTGACTTTATACTAATGGTGTCTGTAAGGTACATGCCAAGTCTTTTACAAAAAAGTTTTTTAAGGGATAGGTTTTGAAAAAAAGTATATTTACACAACATTTTCTTTTTTCATTTTTGCAACGGCTCTCATCTTCAACTTCAAAGGAAATTTTATTATTATTCTGTTTAGGAAGCCAGGAACAGTAACGTCCTTGTTTTTCATAAACTGTTTATAGGCATAACTCGCAACATCTTCGGCAGTCATTGCACTTTGTGGAGTTTCTGTTCCTTCCTGAGCAAAAAAATTTGTTTTTGTAGCACCAGGGCATAATGTACAGACTTGTACAGCTTTTTCCTTTTGCTTCATACCGGATTGCTCTACTATAACTTAATACAAAAGCTTTGCTTGCAAAATAAGTGCTTGTATATGGCCCCGGCTGAAAATCACCAGTAGAAGAAATATTTAAATTATCTTCTCTTATTTTGTTAGAGTTTTATGTTTTCTTCCAATAAAATAATATCCATTTGATTTATTTCCATTCATAGTTTCATACACCACTTGGTTTAAAACCAATTTTTCAAATGGTGCTACACATTGTTCAACCCATTTTATATCATGGTGTCTTACCACTGCGCCTTCTGAAAGTTCAAAACTACCATACTGGTACTTGTCTTTAAATAACTGATAACGATTTAAGTTTCGCTCATCAGTATTTAATAAAAAGTCATTAATGTAAATAACTCCATTTGGTTTTAAAACTCGTTCTATCTCTTTCAGTAACGCTATCTGTTCTGCATCATTGATTATACATGTCAGTACGGCAAATAATATTACTGCGTCACAACAACTATCTTCCATATCTATTGTTTTGCCTTGTTTAACTCTTAAATCAAGATATGAATATTGGTTCTTCCCACGTTCTATCATATCTTCAGAAAAATCAATACCAATTAAATTATAATAACCTTCCCCATATAATTGATTCAAAGTTCTCCCATAACCACATCCAACATCTAAAATTATATCTTCTTTACCAACATATTTAGCAAATCCTTCAAAATGAAATGGTGTTGTAAATTCTTTCTTTTCAGCAACCGAATTCCAATATTTTTTCTGTTCCATCACCAACCCCCTAATTTATTTTATTACATTATAATCCATCTAAGAGTATAATGCTATGAGAAATCTCACACTATTTATAATACATTCATTTTGGATATGGTAAAAATGTTGTTGAATTTCATGATATAATATTTAAAACACATTTATAGAATGCTATAATATGGACACCTAACTACTAGCGCCTTATACACAGTATATAGAAAGGAAGTGAATATTTAGTGGGTTTGAGTAATTGTTGTACACTCTCTCATTAAAGATAAATTATGTTAAATGAAATGGATAGGCAATATCTTAAAATTATTGAGAAAATTATAAAAAAAGGATACTACGACCAAAACCGTACTGGCATTGCAACTTTAAAACTCCCTCACCAAATTATGCAATTTGATTTAGAAGAAGAATTCCCAATATTAACAACTAAATTTGTTGCTTTTAAGACAGCAGTAAAAGAATTGCTTTGGATTTTCAAAGACCAATCCAACGATGTTAAAAAACTTCAGGAACAAAATGTGCATATATGGGATGAATGGGCATACGACGATGGAACCATTGGTAAGTCATATGGGTATCAAATAGCTAAGTATCATCAAATTGATACACTTATTGATGCCTTGAAAAATAATCCTCAAGATAGAAGAATGATGATGAATTTATGGAATATAGAGGACCTGCCCCAAATGGCACTTCAACCTTGTTGCTTCTTAACTCTTTGGGATGTAACTGATGGACGACTTAATTGTATGTTAATACAACGAAGTGGTGATACAGCGTTAGGAATTCCTTTTAATACAAGCCAATATGCAGTATTAGTTCATTTAATTGCACAGGTAACAGGATTAAAAGTAGGATTATTTACTCATGTTATAAATAATGCACATATATATGAAAACCATATTGAAGGTTTAAAGCTACAGCTCTCAAGAAAATCAGAAGCTTTAGCTGCTCCGAAACTATGGATTAATCCAGATATTAAAAACTTCTATGACTTTACACCAGAAGATGTTAAACTTATAGATTATAAACACCTTGGGAAAATAAATATGGGGAGTGTGGCTGTATAATGCTTACATTTATTGTTGCAATTGGAGATAATTTTGCTATAGGTAAAAATAACGATTTACTTTGGCATTTTTCAAAGGATTTAAAAAGGTTCAAGCAAATTACAAGTGGAAACACTATTATAATGGGAAGAAAGACATTTGAGTCCCTTCCTGGTATTCTTCCTAGTAGACATCATATTGTTATTACAAAAAATAAAGATTTTGTTATAAATGATGAAAGAGTTACTATTTTTAATTCTAAGGAAGAGTTATTCGCATTTATGAAAGACAGTGAAGAATACTTTGTTATAGGTGGTGGCTCAATTTACAAGTTATTATTGCCTTATTGTAATAAGATACATTTAACAAAAGTACATAAAGAATATAATGCTGATGTTTTTTTTCCTACGCTAGACTATTCAGAATGGAATTGCAGGGAAGAAGAAACTGGGTTCATCAATGATGATAAAACAACATCATACACTTTCTTAACTTTGGAACGTATTATTAATGTGAAACAAAAATAATCTATTTTTTATATAAATACAATGTACCATTTTTAGGTGTTCTTATAGTTCGTCCAGTAACGCCCCTACTTTTAAGTTCCTTTTGTAATGTATTCATAAAGAAACCATGACAAACAATTAATATATTATTACTTGATTCATCCTTTATACTATCCAAAAACTCATTCACACGTTTTTGGGTATCTTTTTTCTTCTCTATTTGAGATTTGCACTGAAAAAACCAGGCAAATCTCCCACTTATACACCAAAATATATAAGGAATTTTTATATTAGTATTAAATATTGGTGCTATAGGAACTTCTCTTAATAATTTAGTTTTAATTATTTCACCTTTGAAAATAGATTGAGAAGTTTTAATGGCTCTTGATAAATCACTTGAAAAACATTTATCCCATTTTATATCTCCTATTTTAAATTTATTTTCTATAACATCACTGTTATCATATTGTTTTACCCATTGCTTAAAATCAGCAGATGTCATAAACATCTTTGTAGAACAATTAACTTTAAAATGTCTAATTAATCCTATATTCATTTATCCTCCAAATTGCTTAATTTTATATATTTTGTACTATTTAAAATAGTTTACAATATCTAATAATTAGTTAGAAATATTGTATGCCATTTTTCTTATAAGTTTTAATAAATTTTCTCTATCCTCATAAGTATCTAAAGAAATCATTATTTTCCCGTAAACTTCTTCCTCAAATTTACTATGTTCCTCTTGGGCCATATTACCCTCCTTAGTAAGT
This sequence comes from Clostridium estertheticum, assembly GCF_026650985.1. Taxonomy (GTDB): domain Bacteria; phylum Bacillota; class Clostridia; order Clostridiales; family Clostridiaceae; genus Clostridium_AD; species Clostridium_AD estertheticum_C. The sequence continues at coordinate 890,383 of NZ_CP086239.1, read as the reverse complement.
TCTAACTTATAGGATCGTCTATCCTTATTACTAAGAGTTCTAATAATAAGATTGCGCTTTTCTAATCTATCAATCATGCTAGTTAATGTACTTTTAGGTACATTTAAGACTTCTAATATATCTTTTATAATAACATTTTCTTTTTCAGAAATAATTCTTAGTATTGTAAGTTCATTATTTCTTAGTCCTTGTATTCTCAAAAACTTTGATTCTATATCCTTATAATTAGATGATACTATCATAAAATGCCATAATTTATTTAATTCATCTACTTGCCTTTTATATTCTTGATCCATATAATCACTCCAAAATTTGTTTTATGTTTATTACTTATTTTTTTATATTAGCATTAATAGCAAAACTTTTATTATTTATTTTTTTAAAGTTAGATGGCTTAAATCCACACTTTATCAAAAGTTTCTCAATTTCTTTCTTGCAATATATTTTATAATCGCCACTACTACTTCTTTTACAATATAAATTTAATATTTTTCTAATAACTACTGGTGAAGTTGGATCTCCAATAATTAATGTTCCATTAAATTTTAATATTCTTTTCATCTCTAATAGTGTCTTTTCTGGGTTTGGATAATGATGAAATGATGCATTGCATACAATTACATCAAAAGTATTATTTCCCCAAGGCATACATTCTGAATCACCAACTCTTAATTCAGCTCTATTATCAAGATTTTTTTGGGCAACCTCAATCATTTTTTCTGAAAGATCTAATCCATATAATTCTATATTATTTCCAACTAATTTCATCAATACATTTCCGGTGCCACATCCAACATCTAATAATTTTTCAGGCTTAATAAGCATTATTCTGCTAATAATTTCATTATACATCGGAGCTACAAATTTCCCATCGTGACTCTCATCGTAAGATTCAGCTTGTTTATTAAAATTTATTTTTGAATTCTCTTTAAAAACATCTTTATTACTTTTCATATAAGATCCCCCTCTAAATAATAGTAATACAATAATATAGTTCTTGTTTCGTACTATACCAACATGGTACTACTTTTTCAAAAAAAGTCAATATAAAAAACTATCTATTCATTATATCTATAAACAACTTTTCCTTTTCTGTGTACTGTCCTTCATAAATATTTAAATAATCAAATACAGCAAAAGAAAAATCTACAAATGCACGTCCTTTGGCCGTTATAATATTCTTGTCTGTTACCACCCTACTATCTTCATAGTTTTCACGTGGAAATGGGTCCACTACACCAAGCGCTTCAATTCTTTCTAATGAACAAGAAGTGGTAAATTTACATTTATTTAATATACCAGCTCTTCCAAGATATTGTGAACCATTACATATGGCTGCAATCATTCTTTTTTCTTGATCAAGCTTAAGAATTAGTTTAGTAAGTTCTTCCTGTTGATTACGGATTGGACCTCCAGGTATAATAAGCCCTTCAACATCATCAAGTTTTATTACCTCATTCAATGTTAAATCAGGTTTGTAACAAAGCCCCGATTCACTAACAACTAATTTATGATTATATCCAACTGTGACTATGTGCCTTTTACCGACATTTCTAATTTTATGGAGCACTAATGTAATCTCAAAATCTGCAAATTCATCTGAAATAAAACAAAGAATTTTTTTCATAAACATACTCCTTTCGCCTTTAGGTTACTTCATAATTTTCTAGTTCCATAACAATCCCTATGAAGAAGCATCCTTTAATATCTTCGCCGCTACATAACCATGCAATTGTTGCACCTATGCTATAGCCTAATAAATATACGTACCTATATTGCTTTTTTTGTAATGCTATAACAAATTTTCTTGATTTATAATTTCATATCTTTCATTTGATAATGCCAATATGGTATTATCTATATCTTTATTTTTAACAAGTATATAATCTGTATCATAGGTGGAAACAGCAAAAATACTAATTCTTTTTAGTGCCAATATAGTACTAATTGATGAAATAATACCAATTAGCGAAAAATCTAATGGTCCCTCAACTTTTAAAATCCTCCAATTTTTTTCACACTTTATATTACTCGGTATACTATCTTGAGAGCATACAATTGATAATTCATCTGATGTTTTTGTTATAGAATAAAAACTGCTGTTTTTTACCCATTTAGGCATTGACTCATTTTTATTTAATCTACAAACAGCAAATTTTTCGTTTAATAATCTCATTGTTAATATTTTTTCTGACATATCTTGTTTTCACCCTTCCCTTTTTTATGGGTTCTACCCCACTTATAAATCTATTAAAAATAAAAAAGCCAAGGGTAATGTTTTAAAATACCTCCAAGGCTTTTGTCCTTCCGTGAATACGGTTAAACTGTGCGTTTTATCTTGTACCACCAGTTATTAATTTTAAACTGCGGAATCCTACAAAATTTCAAATAATATTTATTGTTTTTAAATATATCAAAAATTGTTAATGTTGTCAATATTAACTTCTGGTTTATAATTATCTAACCTAGTATAAATATATTAATATACTCATAATTAGAGTTTATATCCAAATTTTTAAGTATTTGTATAAATTTTGAAGTATAATTAATAAAACCTATTTTAATTTCTATATAGAATTTATGTCATAATCATAAATATTAAAAATAATATTTTAGGCGGTAGTTTATGAAAAAAGTAATGTTGACCACAATTCTCCTTCTTATAATGCTAGTATTTGTTTCGTGTAATACTAAAAATGTAACCTCTAACTATAAAACCGACACTGTTAGTTCCTCATTAGCTTCACCAAATATTAAATATGAATATTTTTATAGAGGTTTTGCTACGATGAAGCAGAATCTTGCTATTAACTATCCACAGAAATCACTCGTTATAGACACTGAAGAGGATTGGCATAATTTTATGGATAAATTTTTACCGGGCATTAAATATACTATATCTGTTAACTTCGCAACAGAAAGTTTAATTTATGATGGAGAATTTCCACCAAGTTCCATATATGCAAAAGAAACTAAACTTAACGGTTTAATTGTTAAAAATAGGAAGTTAGAAGCAACAATTTATTTTGTAAATAATGGCATTTACGCTCAAAACATTGATAATATTGAACACTGTTTCGTGAATATAGTTAAAATAAATAAAAGTGATATACCGAAAAATATTGAAAATATCTATCATAAATAATAGTTTAGAATAATTTTTTTTAGGTACTAGTTCATTATGAATATATATATTAGTTATTTCTAAGTTTTTAAGAATTAGTGTAGCAATTGCCTTGGCTACTTCATTTTGATATGCATCTTTAACTAATAAACTATCCTCTACAGGCTTAGACAAAACCTGTTTCTATAAGTATTTTGGCAACATCCGTTTGAGCCGTTTTTCCGCTATTATTAGATCCAATTATATAAAATGATAAAATGAATTAAATAAAGATTTAAATATTGGTGGGGGTTGTTATGAAGAGAAAGAAAATGATTTTGGTTATAGTAACAATTTTTATTTTTATAGCAATAGGACTTTTAGAAATTATGAATACATTATTTTACAGTATGTTGCGATTACCCACCGGAGACTATTTAAGCGAATCTACATCCTCAAATGGAACGTATACTATTAAATCTTATCTTTGTAATGGTGGGGCAACTGTAGATTATGCAGTTAGAAGTGAATTAATAACAAACACTAAAAACAGCAAGGCGAAAACCATTTATTGGGATTATAAAATTAACAAAGCTGCTATTACTTGGGAAAATGATGATACTGCTATAATTAATGGACATAAATTCAACATACGCACCACTTATAGAAGTGGGCGATTGTAAACCGCAAAAGCGGTCCAGTTCTCATTGAACTAAGAACCGTAAGAAACAATATCTTTGCAACATAGAGCTTGTTTAGTATTCTAAACAAGCTAATTTTTATAATAAGCTACAAGTATAATTATTTCATGAGTAGCTCATAATTAATACACCCCTATCACGTAAGTGCCTTCACTGCGTAGCAACCTTAGATTTTAGGGTAACTATAAGCTATAAAACAATTTTTTATTTTTATATTGAAGTAATTTATCTAAATAATTTAATTAAAACTAAACTTTACAATAGGCTTTTCTTTGAAGAGAACATAATTTCTTACCATAGTATCTTTTACAAAAGCTTTTAAATTCGAGTATCCGAAGGTGCTTGAAATTTTATATAAATACTGTATTTTAAGTGTCTTTAACTCTTTGGACAGTACCCTCCAATTGTTTGTGAATGTTCTATATATCAAAGGTATTTTCTCTTTATACCCAAGAGCTCTACGAGCTATACAGTATGCAGCGGATACATGAATAGATATTCCTTTAGCTTTCATATACTTTATTTTACCCATTTGGCTAGTGTATGCTGGATTTACATAAAATACGGCTAAATTTTCTTTAAAAGCCCTGGAACTGATTGCTTCAATGATTTTTTTATGAGCAAACATACTGATTTTCATATTTCGTTTAGTATTCCCATAAGTTAGTTTGGATTTACTGATATTTTTAATGTCCTCACCAGCAAGTGGTTTATTTTTATCCCTGGCTATTTGAACAAGCCCTATGGCACTCTTTTCTAAAATTTTTGAAATTTGCCCTGAAGTTTTATTTGCTATATTAAAATGTATACTGCCAAAGTCTAATAGGTTTCCAATGCAATCAGTTTCACTCCATGCAATATGGTCGTAGTTTATATCATAGCTTACAACTCCATTTGCCTTAGAATAATTAATTTGACTTTCATCTTTAAATAATTTATAAGATGCCTTAAACAAAAAGTAATCTCCTTTGTCTTCAATCCTCCAAGAAACAGGGGAATTTTTAGTGTTTAGAGCTTCTATTAATAAGTCTTTATGGTAAGGAAAATCAACATTTTCTACTTCAAACCATTGTGAACTATGATATGCACCTATTTTATTTTCATAGGGCAGTTGAATAATTAGTAAATTCGTTTCGTAGTTGTATTTAACACAAGCATTTCCTTGTGTAACTGTGTTAAGTCCTTGAAGATCTATAGTTTTATGTCTAGCTTTGTAGAAGTCTTCTTTCCATGCAAAATGATCATTATATAACGTATGCTGAGCTTTGAATAGTTTCTTAGTACCAAAACATGATTTTACTGCACTTGTATTAAGTCTTGCAAGTTTTTGTTTTTGATAACATATACCACGCTTAATCATATTCAGTTTATTAGTTAATCTACTAATTTTTTTTATGACAAGAGCATGTTCAAAATCGTACATATTATATATAATTGTTTTATTTTTATAATTGGCCTCAACAAAAATTTTATCATCCCACATATAAAAATAATATGGTCTATAATACTTAAATTTGGGGAGGCTTTTACTATTTTTAATAGCCTTGGATATATCGATAATATGAGCATGAATCTTACTCCAAAATTTAATTTTATTAATTAAATCCTTAACACATTTCTCTCTATGGTTAATGTTCTGCTTTAAATCATCTATGTACATTTTGTTTAATTCAACATTAGAAGATTTATTCCATTTAGCTTCACAAGCAGCGTAGTTTGTATAATAAGTATTAAGATTAAACATGTTTTTAATAGTTAAATGAATACTCTGAGAAAGACCTTTCTCATGATTGTAAACAAGAATTGAATAAGCTTTAATTTTAGCTTCATTACCAACATACAGTATATTCGATAGATTGTTGAGAATTTCAAAGCTAAGCTTATCTTTATATATTCTTGTAGAAGAATTAGTTTCTATTCTCAAAATATTCACCACCTTTTTTTATAATCTCTAATATATATATTATGCCATAATAGATCCTATAATATTAAGTTATATAAAAATAATTTAGCAACAAAATTCATCTCCGTCTACGGAGAACGGAGTCTTCTTTTGCAAATAAAGATAAATTTGCCTAACGATAAATATGATTGGAGAAAAGATAAAAATTAACGAAGTCATAATCATCATAAACAACTCCATTTATAATGCATCCTGTAAGAACGTATAAAGCACTTTTCTATTAAAAAAATTCATAAAACACCAAAATATCTCTCCTTAGAACAATTAGCAGTGCTTAAATTAAGACTATTCTATAAAGTTAGCAGTCTAAGGGTTTTTTAATATAGCATAAAAAGCCTTTTTCTTATACTGTTTTTTCTAAAAAAATTATTCGTAAAATTGTCAATTATTATTTTTTAACTATACTCATTAAAAATGGATTCCTTCTAAAGTCGTCAATGCATCTTCTTCGAAGCTCTTTTAATTATGCCTCCCCATATTGCTGAGCGAAATATAAAATCCACGATTTCCCAACTTTATAATTGCCTATTGAATTTCCTGTTGCTCCATCATATAAGTTGTAATCAGCAGTTCTATAAATCATAGCATTTTCATTATCAAGAATTTCTTTATCTATTTCATATTGACCTTTATTAACATGTACACTTACTTTAAAATCTCCAATTGGATGTCCAGTTACAAATAAATGTGTTCTAATAGATATTGAAGGAGTTATATGAGTTATAATAACTCCTCCAATAAATATTATTATAGTTAATAATATTATAATAACTTTTCTTAAAAACTTCATTCTTTCCTCCTCAAATTTGTTGAATAATAATCTGCAATTACGCAACAATTTTAAATCGCTCATGCCCTGCTAAACCATATGATATTTATTCATTTTATGTCTTAGCGTAGGTTTTGTCGGAATTATAGAAAACCCAGACTTACAACTTGAGTACCACCTATTTTGCATTATCACAATAGTAAATCATTGACTCACTTAAGAACTTAGCTAAACCTTCTTTCTGCCTATCAATGTTGGCCGTGAAACGTTCATCTTTAACATATAAATCAGCAAGACCTCTAAATATTTCTATAGTACAATCATAAAAATTATCAGTAATGTGTTGTCTTAACTCAGCAACTGCCTTTTGAACTTCTGAATTGCCTATTCCTTTATCCATGTTGGCTATAATTTTCTCGTTGATTTTTCCATTAGTTGCATTAATCCTAGCCCAATCCTCTTTTGTGTATTTGGATGTTTTTTTCAAACTTTCCTTGTAGGCATCAGTGTCTCCATATTTTTGCTTCGTTTCCTCCGCATATCTTTCTTTATGAGCCTCTATTTCGCTTATATCAAACCCCTCAAACATTTCATTCTTATTCATATCTATTCCTCCTTCAATGTAATCTATAGTTTTATCTACAGATTTTATAATCTTATCGAGTCGCTTCTTTTTTTCTATCAATAGCTCCCGATGTGTCTTTAATGCATGTTTTCTATCGAAATCTGGATTATCTAAAATTTCTTTTATTTCTAGAAGGGTAAAATCCAACTCTTTAAAAAACAAAACTTGTTGCAATCTTTCAAGGTCATCATCAGTGTAGAGTCTATATCCGGCCGGTGTTACAGACTTTGGCTTTAAGATGCCTATCTGATCATAATGATGGAGTGTACGCACACTTACACCAACCATATCAGCTACTTCTTTTATTTTATAAGACATAAAATCAGCTCCTTTGTTCTTTATTAATCTTCCCTACAAATTTATAATAATCTATGACGTTACGTTAGAGTCAATACCCTTTTGGAAATAAATTATAGATATCTTTCGACATAAAATGAAAATGTATAGTATAATATCATTTCAATCGCAATCATTATTGTTACTAGTAATGCATAACGATTAAACCCCACATCTAATGATATGGGGTTACTTGAGATGACATAAAAAACAATCCGTATCAACTAAATTGAATATATTTTTCGCCTTTATTTAACCGTTCTTTTGAACCCAATATCAAGGTTGTCACGCTCATTAAGAATTAATGCCTGTGCCACAATTACATCTTGCCCATTAAAAGTACATGATGGAGCTTCGTATAATTTATACCCTTCATCAAGTAATTCAGAAATTTTCTTACAAAAATCCGCATCATCTTTTCCTGTAATTAAGCGATATTTAAGTTTGTTTTCCATAGGTTATCTTTAGTGAGAGCGTGTACTCTAAGTATACAAACCCACTAAATTTTCACTTCCTTTCCTGTTTTAAATTTTATGTATATATCATCTTAGTAACTCTGTTGATAGTTCTACATATTATAAATGTTATGAGTTAACATAAGTTATTATTTCATCTATATTCTTTCTTCTTGTGAAATCTATTGGCTTGTCATACATGGCTAGCATGCCTCTTGCCTCAGGTGTTAATTCTTTTTTCATCTTAATCTTCCATTTTAGTAATGTCATAAGTGCTTTATCAAAAGGCTTTATTTTACTATAATCAAATCCACCTCTTAAATAAAAGAACTGTACAGACTTCTGTTCCTCGGGAGTAAAATTTTTATCTTTTACTTCATGTATTACCTCTTCACTCGATGGCGATGCCCCCGTTGCGAAAACAACGACTTTTTTACCTTTAAATTTGTCGAGATTTTTCGTTATATATTTTACTCCAATGATACCAACAGCATACAAACTGCCGCCATAAATCACGGTATCATAATTTGTAACTACATTTATATCAGCACTTGAAACATCAAAAATATCCGCTGATAACGCCTCAGAAATCCATTCTGCATATTTTTTTGTAAAACCTGTTTTTGACTTGTATATTACTACAGTTTTCATTAGTTTCACCTCTTATAATATATATTTTTTCGCATTATACTACATTCGGAATTTCAACATATTAAAACTCAACTGAAATCATATATTCTCAATTTTAGGATTACTTACGACGAAATATCATTCTCAATTAAAATTCGCATTTTGATTACCTTCTATCATTTCTTCCAAATCGCTAAACACCTGTTCTCTGCTTAATGGTTCACAATGGCCATGTAAATAGACTTCAAATGGAATTTTCATCAGAACATCCCTATATTGTTTCACTCGTTCAACTTCACGTTGTCCCTTGTTATCATAAAAATCTCCAGAATCTGCATCTCCACAAAACAATATTTTTTCTTCAGGAACATAGATAATCACACTGTCTTTTGAGTGAGGTGATGGACAATTTAATGCAATGCAGGTAATTCCCCCTAGGTCAATGGAAATACTTCTATCGAATGTCATATCAGCTGATTTAACACTAATTTCTGATAAATCCTTATATTCTTTGCGGATATTCTCATCGCAAAATTCAATTTCTTCACCACTCACAAGACGCTCTTTCATAACTTGGTCAGTCCAGTTCCATTGCATTACCTCTTTTAGTTTATTATTGGTAAGTTGACCTGCAATAGTCGTTCCGTTGAATGCTTTCATACCAAAGGTATGATCCCAATGCCAGTGTGTAATGAAAGCAATTTGTGGAATGGGAAGATGTCTTTCTTCAAGTCCCGCATAAAATAAAGAAAGATGTTTAGGTGAATTACCGCAATCAACCATAATCGAATACCTATTCCCCAAAATATAACCAAGATTTGGTCTGTCTGTATTTTCATCGAAAGGCAAGTAATATATCCTCTCTGATATTTGATTTATAACCATCTATTCTCCTTCCGTTATATAAATAACACTTTACTAAAAACATTATTCTACAATATTGATGCAGTTAATTAAAATCACAGAGTATTTGATAATTTAATATTTATCCAATATCTCTGAGTTACTTCACCCTCTTCAATAACTTCATTCTCTAATACTCCACCATTATTTAATATAGTTTTTGCTGAAGCTATATTTATTTTGTCACACGTAACCAATGCCTTTTTAATACCTAACTGTTTCACTAATGATAATGATAGTGAAAGCATCTTCGTAGCATAACCTTTCTTACGTTCAGAAGGCCTTATCCCATACCCTATATGTCCGCCATAATTTAGCAAAAAATCATTTAATTCATGTCTAATATGTAACGCACCATAAATTTTCATGTTTTCATCAATTAAAAAATATAGGGTCGATGGAACAAATCCATCTTCATATGCTTTATTGGTTTTTTGGGTCTTCCAACAATTAATTAAATCTTCATAATTGACCATACTCTTTCTCGATGCGTATGGAATTATTTCTTCTCCTGACTTTTCCCATTCAACTATATAATTATTATATTCTTTTTCCATTTCAAGTTTTGGCTCAATCAACTTAAATATCATAAAACTCCTCATCCTTTCTTAGTATTCAAACCAGACGCATGTTATCTTTACACAATTCAACAAACATTCATAATTTTCCTTTATATTCTAAAAAAAAGAATACAAGCATCCTATTAACTAACAAAATATTCACTTATAATTTATATATGAATAATGTCTCCTGCACTTGCTTTTTCTAATCGATTGATTATAGAATTCCCTAAACCACTATCATTGGGAGCTTGTACATAAATATGACTTACATTCAATTTATCACATTCTCTAACCAAATCAAATATCTTTTGTGCAGCTATATTTAACATTTTAAAACTTCCTAAACTATATATATGTTGATAGTCGTTAAAATCATTTAAAAATTCTTGAAAACAAATTATAACATCGTTCTCATTTGCATTTTCTTTAATCCATTTAGACGTTTTTATATACTCTCCCTCAACCAATGTTAGCGGTGCATCTGGTGCATAGTGTCTATATTTCATTCCTGGAGCCTTTGGAATTTCCATTTCTTTCACGCTTAATAAATCCTTTTTGTATATAAGATTTGGAATTACCTTACATATGTCATCCAAGCTTATTGCTCCTGGTCTTAGAAGTATTGGGACCGGAGTAGACATATCTATAATTGTTGACTCCAACCCAATTGAACACGCCCCTCCATCTAAAATACAAGGAATTTTCCCATTTAAATCATTATAGCAATGCTCTATACTAGTAGTTGATGGCTTTCCTGATAAATTTGCAGATGGAGCTACTAATAAAGTTCCACTTTCTTTAATTATAGCCCTTGCTATTTCACTTTCGGGAAATCTAACTCCTACAGTTTTCATTCCTGCAGTAATTGTATCTGAAATACAATCTTTCTTATTAAAAATTAAAGTTACTGATCCAGGCCAAAAATTACCAAACATTGTCTCTGCCTCTTTTGAAATATCTTTGCATATATCGTAAACCTGTTCCAATTTATATATATGTACCAATAATGGATTATCCTGCGGCCTTCCTTTAACTTCAAAAATTTTTTTTATTGCATTTTCATTAAAAGCATCTGCAGCTAATCCATAAACAGTTTCTGTTGGAATTGCAATAACCTCACCATTTCTTAGATACTCTGCACCTTTTACAATATTTTTGTAATTAATATTTAAATCTTTAACATTTAATATTTCTGTTTTCATAGATAACCTGCCTCCTATTTGAGTGGCGTATTTTTCTAAATATCATAAAGAAATATAGAAAACCAATATCGCCTTAACCTTTGAAAATATAGTGTTTTCTAATGTTTTAAGAATGGAAAATAGCCTAAAAGTGAAAGTAATATACTCACTAATAAAGTAAAGCCATATCATTAGATATGACTTTACTTGTGAAGAATGAGACACAAAATACCAACTTGTTCACTTTAACTTATCAATATTTCCTGATTAAATATATTTAATATTTGCTTGGATTTTTTCATATGTCCAATTCCACCACTTAATTTTAAGCAATTTAGAAATTGTGTCATCATCATACCTTTTCTTTATAACTTTTGCAGGTACTCCTCCAACAATAGTAAATGGAGGAACATCCTTGGTAACTACTGCTCTCGTTCCAAAAATTGCACCATCACCAATCTTCACCCCTGACATGATTATAGCGTCATAACCTATCCACACATCATTTCCAATTTCAATATCACCCTTATTATCCCAAGCATCGGTTATATTGCTGACGGGGAAATCCCCTTCCTCATAAAATATTGGAAATGTATAATTAGATAGTGATTTCATTGTGTGATTTCCACTTGTCATAAGAAACTTCGCTTTACATGCAATTGAACAAAACTTCCCAATTATTAATTTATCATTGTTTACAGTATACTGATATAATACATTATTTTTTTCGAAATCCCTTGGATCATTATTAAAATCATTATATATTGTATAATCTCCAACTTTTATATTATCTCTTGTAATTACATTTTTAAGATATATTGTTTGGTTGTCATTACTTCTTGGATATATTTTATTTGAATTTGGAATAGTCATATTTGAATCTCTCCTTTGTATTAAGATACTTTAATGCCTATTCCATTATTACAATGCATTTTTTCATACAATCACTCCTCAAACAGCAACCCTTATATATCATATTATACCATATTATTCAATAATTAAATTATTTTATATTTGTATAATAAAATATTTAAAGCTTTAATAATTTTGCCATGTTATCCCCTAAAACAGCATTAATATATGATTTATTGCATAATTTTTCAATAGCTTCTTTTGATAACTGCAAATCTCCATAGGGCATATCTACACCAAATATACATTTTAATGGAATTTCATTTATGGCTATTTTCAAAACAAGTGTAGAAAAACAAGCAGATGTATCAAGATATAAATTCGGTATCTCTTTTGCAAGTTCTATTGCTGTTAGCCAGTTACTTCCTCCCATATGTCCTAATATAACAGGAATATCAGGAAATTTTTTGCTTAGTTCAGCAATTTCCTTAATATCTTGTAATACTAAAGGATTAAACGCGTGTATCCAAATTGGTAATTTCCCAAATATCATCGAAGACTTAAAAATGGTAGTTAATATTTTTATTTGACCACTTGGAAGTGTAAATTCACCAATACCAGCAAATTTGTTTTTTACTATGTTTTCTTCAATATATAAGTTAGTATCATTTTCATTCAATCCAACGGGTACAGAACCAAATCCAATATATCTAGATGAATACCTTTGAATTATTTGTTTGAGTTCATTTATAGACTTATATTTTTCATCTAATGAAAAATTTGTTTTCCCAGATACAATATCATTTAAAATTTTCATCTCTTTTTTTAAACCTTCTAAATCATCTGCTTTTTCTGGATGTATTGATGTTGAAAACAGAATTGTTTTTTGAACACCTGCCTTATCCATTATTTCGATATGTTGTTCAACTGGTAAATTAACATGTGAATGTCCATCAATAACCATATATATCATCCCTTCTTATTTCTAATTTGAGTTGCAACTCACCCTTATTATAGATTAGTTTCCAAAAAATGATAGTATGCACTTTTTTGTGATATACTTTCAAAAAGGAGAGTGAAGATATGTCAGAAAAATTATGTTATATCAGTAATAAAGAACCTTTTGAATACACTTTGTCAGTTGTAAGTGGAAAATGGAAGTTAAAAATAATTTATTTACTTGCTTGTATGGGTACTGTAAGATATGGGATTTTAAAGAAAAATATCGAAGGAATCACTCATAAGATGTTAAGTTCACAATTAAAAGAATTAGAAAACAAAAATATTATATTGAGAAAAGAGTATCTTCAAATTCCTCCAAAAGTAGAATATTCTCTTACCGAAAAGGGGCAAAGTCTCATGCCAATTGTTAATGATATGTGTGCGTGGGGCGAAAAACAAATTTGAATCGTAACCATTTAATATAATAGGTGTTGTATTTAGGAATGTATTCTTGTAACAAAATAGTACATTCACTTTTGAAATTATTAATGCTGAATTTAAAAGAAGGAAAAACATAGATGTCACTATGAATTAATGACCTCTATGTTTTTCCTTCTTTTTCAACTCATGCATTGCAAATTGCCTTTCTTTTTCTTGTTCATTTTCATCTTTTGAATTCTTTTTTCTTTCTACAATATTTGTTTCTTGCTCTGATACTCCCACACCTCAGGAGTGGGGTTCTTAGATACGTTAACTTCTCAAATACTCTCATCTATTAAGGATCTAATAAATTACACATATAAGAACTCATTAATTTTTCTAAAACTTTTACTACCAATCACTCTAATGAATGAATTAACGATAGTCCAAGGCTCATATCAAAACCTTTTATTTGCTTCTAAATACCCATACTGCTTATCAAATTAATACTACTACTCTGTATTTTCAATATTTCTTTATCATGAAGTTTTCTAAAATTAGCGAACTGCTTAAAACATAATTCTTTGTCTATTTCTTCTAAATTATCTTTTACATTCATTATTAAAAAACTTGAATACAAATCTCTCTGTATTTTAAATTCTCCAAAATCATTCCATCTTTCAGATAATTTCTTTTTTAAATATTTATCTTCTATATGATTATATTGGGATGCTTTTACCTTATAAGTATTAATCTTAATTAACTCAGTGTTATGCCATTTTAATTTATTAGCTAATATTGTTAAAAGCATTGATGGTGCTTTATTTGCTAAACTCTTGCCAAATCGCTTTTTCTTGTTGAATTTGCCGTTTGTGTTAACAGTAGTTTCTTTTGCCCTTAACTTAAGTCCTTTATAATTCATAGTTTCAACTAATATTCTATCTCCTAAACTTATAATATAATTAGCTAACTTCTCATGGGATTTTTTCCTTATATAAGCTTGTTTTCTCTGAACTTCTCTTAATTCATTTTGAGTTTTGATATATTTATTTGACTTAATCCATGTCAATTTTATTTTCTTTAAATTAGTCATAACTCCCTTTTTTATAGTCCCATTTTCATTATAATTATTAGGGTTATTACTTCTTCTTTGTCTATCTAATTTCCTGAGTAATATATTTTTTTCATGTTCTATGTTTTCTACCTCAGGACATAATTCTAATAACTTAACTTCGGTTTCACTTGATATTGCAATTGTTCTTGTACCAATATCTATTCCAACATTTCCATCACCTATTTTATATCTAACCTCACCGGTTTCTTTATTATACTTAATTGGTGGAATTCCTTCTAGTATTAATTGAACATAATATTTATATTTACCACGAATTAATTTTCTTACCACTCTACAATATTTAGTTTTATTTAATAATGAAACTTGTGCGTATTCATCGTTTTTATTTATAATCACATTTATATCTAATCCATTCCATCTTAATTTATTGTCTATAAACCTAATCCCAGTTTTATTGGATTTTCCCTCAACACTATTCATTTCACCATACTTTTTAAAATAAATTCTATTTGATTGATGGAGCATTAATTTTTGAAAAGCACTAAAACACCTACAAGCTATCTTTTGAGCAGTGAAACTATCTATATTATCTTTAAAATATTTCTGTATACATTTTACATATTTATGGAAAGAATACTCTGTCAAATCATATCTCTTGTTTAATTCATTAAATTTTTTATTCCGTTCTTTCCCTTTAACCATATTTATTACTTTCTCATATTCTTTCGATTCTCTCATATGATTATATCTTTTAAACAATTCGCCTAAACAACTATTATAAATGCTTCTGCTTATTTCTAATCTTTTATTTAATATGTCCTCTTGATATTTTTCTGTGTTTAATTTTAATGTTAAAATATAATTTGACGCAGCATTCACCCCCTTCTTAATATCTTGTCTTTTGATTATCTACATAATTTTTTACTGTTTCACTACTTACGTTACCAGCCGTGGATACAAAATAACTTCTTGTCCATAGACTAGGCATTTTATTTAATTCTTGAAAATCTGATCTCAAACCTTTACTTGTTGCACCTTTTATTTTTTGCATAATATCCGGCAGTCCTAATTTGGGAAGACAATTTAAAAACATATGTGTATGATCCTTATCACATTCTATTGCAATAATTTCAATTTCTATCTCCTTACATACATCTTTGACCAAACACTTAAATCTTTCTTCTACATTAGGTATTAAAAATATTTTTCTTCTATATCTTGGGCAAAATATAAAATGATAATTAATTAACGAAACTGTTGTTTTAGTTGCTCTATATTTATTTTCCATAATATCATTATATCCTATTATGTGTATGTTTAAACTCTTTTATACATATATAGCAGATAAACATTTATGCATTATGCTATCTATCCCACACCTAAAGGAGTGGGCTTTCCGCACAATATATTGTAATTTCATAGCAAGTTGTGCTTTGGTTCCTATCCCATTATTTTCGGTTTGTTTCTTTATTTGCTTTTGAAGTTTTTTAGGATTTATCTTTTTATCTTTAAATTCATTAATTGATAAGGAGTTACTAAACTTTAAATTACAAAATCATACAATTCATAATCCTTTGGCACAGAACCAAATACAACCTTCGAAACTTCATATTTCTTTGCGGATATTCTCTCAAAAACACCTACCCAAAACATACCTTCAAAAAATACAGTAAGCTTAATACTAATTTCCATTTTAAATCTCCTCCTGATATATAAAATTAAATATAGAGAATGGACGACCCCAGGAGGGAAGGTTACTGCTACCTATATTCATATAGATAGGTTTGGACTACCAACCAAAACTGTGTTTTTATTTCTAAGTATATAATACTATATTTTTACTTAATATACAATTTAGTTTAAATATGTTAGGTATATTAGGTATGCAAATTGGTACTAAACCACTAATATGTATGTACTTGCAAATAATAGTACTATATCATATAGTTATACCAACAGAAACATATTTTGGAATTATAGAATAAAAAAATAGGAGTGAAAACTAATGGAATTAATTAAAGTAAATCAATTAAAGTGTATTAAATGTGGGATTTGTACGAAAGTATGCCCACCAAAAATCTTGGGTATGAACGAAAATGGTCCTATAGCCATTAAGCCGCAAGGATGTATAGCCTGTGGACAATGTGTTGCTGTATGCCCTACCAGTGCAATTGACAATATCAAATCACCCTTAAATAAACAGACCACTCTAAAAAAGTTCCCAGTTATAAATCAAGAGACTGCTAAACAGTTTCTTAGGTCTAGACGATCAATCCGATGTTACAAAGATATGATAGTGCAACGAGAGCAATTAATTGAATTAGTTAACATTGCACGGTTTGCACCTACTGCCAGTAATCAGCAAGGAATATCCTATATAATTGTTGAAGATAAAAATATATTAAAAAAAGCTACTGAGATTGTCATAGAGTGGATGGAATCACAAGGTGAAAATCCTTTGCACTGGAGTTTTCCTTATCATATTCGTGCTTATAGAGAAACTGGTATAGATCAAATATTACGCGATGCTCCAAATTTAATTTTAGCACTGGCTCCAAAAGAAATAAAAAATGGTAGAGAAAATACAATCTTTTCATTTGCCTACTTGGAACTGTTTGCAACGACTCTAGGATTAGGTAGCTGTTGGGCTGGACTTTTTGAAATGTGTGCATTTGCAAATTATTATCCACTATTAGAGTTATTTAATATTCCGAAGAATAAGGTGCTAACAGGTGCAGTTATGGTTGGGTATCCTCAATATGTCTATAAGCGACTAGTAGACCGTAACCCGTTAGATGTTACTTGGATTTAATAACATGTGCTAAATCTTTATACTAAGAAGCATAACATAAGATAAACTTGTTATAACACATGTGGAAAAATATGACGTAATTAAGTGCTGCAATATACATTCATTTCAATTTCGCTTACAATTAATTCTATAAATTAAAATGTTGTTAATTTATAGAATTAGTTCCGCTTTTCATGATAAAAATAACTACCTATTTCAGCAAACATCATAATTGTAATAATAATTATGAAACAAATTAAGATGCCTAAAACCGCATCATTTTTTGTTACTCCCCATGCAATCATTGATAGTATTACAATAGTAAAACAAACACCTAAAGTAAAATTAAAAGCACTGGCTTTTGATTTAATCTTAACTAATTTTACTCGTTCATCATCATTCTGATTATCTTCTTTGGTACATTTGCTACTCAAACTCCTACATACTTCTGTTACTCCAAATAGAATTCCAAAAGTATCTAATAAAATATACTTGGTAATTCTTAAAGCATTCAAATTATTAAAGCGCGTAATTGTATCTGAAATGCTTATTGCTGTTAATAATAAAAATACTATACCACTCCAAAACTTCTTTTTGTTATATATTTTTTTCTTCATTTTCTAAATTCTCCTTTAAACAATACAAATTTTCAATAGTGGTGTTGAAAACGGAAGCTAGCTTATATGCCAGCATAATTGAGGGGTTATACTGTCCTTTTTCAAGTGAAATAATTGTTCTTGATGAAACTGAGACTAAATCAGAAAGTTGCTGCTGTGTCATATTTACTGCAGTTCGTAAATCTTTCACTCTATTTTTCACTTCTACACCTCCAAAATGAATATGAAGCGAGCTTCATATGAAACTTGCTTCATACTACCATTATATAATAACATTGTCAATTTACACTTTTGTAGTTCTTGGTAAAATTTAGAAATTTAAAAAAGAAGTAAAAAAAGGAACAAAATTAATTGTTCCTTCTTCATAATTCGCATATTAATATAATGCCACTAGTGTTAAATCTTTGTTTGTTACTTATTTAAACTATTTTAACATTTGAACTTCTTCGAGCGTTGGTAGAGATGCTATAGCCCCGAGCTTTGTACATGTAATAGCACCAACTTTATTACTAAAAATTATTATATCTTTAATAGTCTCAGGATTATCCATGAATGATTTTGGATTCTTTAGCTGTGCAAGTTTATAAAGAAATGCACCTACAAATGCATCACCAGCTCCTGTTGAATCAATACATTTAATTTTTATACTATTGATTATACTACTTCCTTCATTGGTAGAAATTAATGTACCTGCCTCTCCAAGTGTAACGGCTACAACTTTTGCACCTAAGCTATGAAACAACTTAATACCCTCATCTATGTTTTCTTTACCTGAAATTATTTTTATTTCTTCATCACTTACTTTAACAAAATCTGAATATTTAAGACATTTTTTTGATATTTCTACAAAGTCACTCAATCTATTTTTCCACAAATCTATTCTATAATTAGGATCAAAAGAAATAAAAACTTCATTTTTAAAAGCAAGTTCCATAGCTTTTAAATAAGTTTCCTTTGAAGGCCCACCTAAAAGTGCGGTTGCAGAACCAAAATGCATTATTTTAAAAGATTTTAGCTTATCACGACCTAGCTCCTCAAAAGTTAACAATTCATCTGCACCTCTATTAAAAATAAAATCTCTTTCTCCATCTTCATTTAACGAAACAAACGCTAAAGTCGTCTTAGAATTTTTATCAAGTATAAGCATAGAAGTGTCTACTCCGGCTTCCTCTAATGTTTCCTTCAAGAACATACCAAAGTTATCATTACCAACTTTCCCTGCAAAATATGCTTGGCCCCCTAACTTTGATATAGCTGCTGAAACGTTAGCTGGTGCACCTCCTGCTTTTTTTACAAAATTTTCTCCTTTAGTTAAACCACTATTAATATCTGAACAAATAAAATCAATTAACAATTCCCCAATACATAGTATTTTATTCATAGTACGCCTCCCAATTCCAATTATTATTCATTTACTTTAACACAGTTTAGACTAAATTGTATATATACCTTTTATTTTTGACGTTTATTGCTTTTGGAATTGATTATGCTCTTGACGCCGTTTACAAAATACAGTAAAATGAAAACAAGCGAAGCTAAATGAAACACAGATTAAGCATAAAATGAACATAAACGAACACGAATAAACATGTTGCAGATTAAGCAACTATTAAATATAAAGAAAGGGATGGAAAATATGACTAAAAAACTAAATCTAATTAAAAGACTAACTATATTTTTTGTAGGAATGAGTATTATACAGATTGGAGTAGCATTATTTTTAAAAACTAATATTGGTTCCGATCCATTTACTTTATTCACTCAAGGAATAGCATCTTTATTAAATAAAACACCCGGAAATGCTAATATGGTTATTTTATTTGTATTGTTTTGCATAATACTTGCGGTTGAAAGACGTCGTATAAAGATAGGAACAATTATATGCGTTATTGGAGTAGGCCCTATTATTGACCTTGGAGTAAAGGCTGTTTCATTTTTCCCAATTGCCTCTTTAAATATTGGTGCAAAGATACTTTTAGTTGTATTAGGTTGTGTTTTAATTGCAATTGGATTTTCTATACTTAAAGCAAGTAATCTTGGTGTTGCACCAAATGATATCATTCCATTTATTGTAAAGGATAAAGTTAATTTAGAATATCGTTGGATTCGTATGGTGTTAGATATTAGTTTTGTAGTAATGGGCTTTGCACTCGGCGGAGTATTTGGAATAGGTACAATAATATCTGCATTATTAACAGGCCCATGTATACAATTTTGTCTTCCGTATGGAGAAAAGTTCGTAAATATTATTGTTAAAAATCAAGATGAAGATGAGTCTGAATCTGAATCTGAAGAAAGTGTATCTTTAGGGGCTTAAATTTAAAAGTTAACGAGGTTGCAATAATTTTTTGATGGAGACATTTAACCTAATAGTAAATATTTTTTTGAATGTCTCTTACTTAAGGAATTAATTATCAATTAAACCTATATAATTTCCAGTATTTGTTTGGGATTTTGCAAAATATAATTTGCATTAATTCCAATTGATGATTTAGCACCCCATAACGCTAATGCAAAATCTATACCAGCACTAGATGCACATTCCATATCATATTTAGTGTCCCCGATATATATAGTCTTTGCTTTATCTATCCCTGACAATTCAATAAATTTTAAAATTGGATCTGCATTAGGCTTATGTCTTTCTGTATCATCTGCACAAACTACTAATTTAAAATAATTGGCCAACCCAAAAGGTACAAAATCACTTATGTACTCTGCCTTAGTCTTTGATGTAACTATACCTGCTAAAATCCCTTTTTCGCTTAATTTAACTAAAGTATCCTTAATATCATCAAAGACTTTCACATGTTTAAGATAGTCTTTTAAATATCTATTCCATTTCTCATTAGACTGAAATAGATTGGTTATTCCAAGTTTATTTAATGCTACTTCTCCTGGAATACCTAATGCAAATCTTAATTCTTCAAAACTAAACTTTTTATTAAGTTCTTCAAGCACTAATTTTTGAAGTGATGAAAGAACTGCGAATTCGGTATCTAAAATTGTACCATCAATATCAAATATAATATAATTATACATTTCTTACCTCCATTATTTAAATTAAGTATATTTACACTTCTTTCAACTTAGTTCCACCGAAGCGTCTATCTCTTTTTTGATAATCATGTATTGCCATATGTAAATGCTTAGCCTTAAAATCAGGCCAATATATATCTGAATACCAAAACTCTGAATAAGCACTTTGCCACAGCAGAAAATTACTTAACCTTTGTTCTCCACTGGGCCTTATAATAATATCTGGATCAGGCATTCCAGCCGTATATAAATAGTTAGCCACTAATTTTTCATCTATATCAACTTTATTTATTTTTCCATACTCAATATCTTCATTAATTTTTTTAAAGGCCATAATCAATTCAGCTCTACCACCATAATTGAATGCTAAATTTAACACTAATCCCTTATTATTCTTTGACTTTTCAAATGCATTATTCAATGCATTTTGGCATATTAACGGAAGTTTAGTTATATCACCGATATTGTTTATCACAACATCATTTTTATGTAACTCTTCAAACTCACTTTTAAGATATTCTACAAGTAACTTCATTAAAGCATTCACTTCATCAGCTGGTCTTACCCAGTTTTCCGTTGAAAACCCGTATAATGTTAAATATCCCACACCTATCTTACTACATTCTTTTACTACATCCCTTAAAGCTTCAACCCCTGCTTTATGACCTATATTTCTAGGTAATTTCCGTTTTTTTGCCCATCTTCCATTTCCGTCCATAATAATTCCGATATGTTTAGGGATATTATTCATATCTATAGAACAATCATCCGTTATTAATAGTTTCTTCTTTTTTAAAATGTTCCACATTAATGTTATTCTCCCATCCTATATAATCATCACCTAATAGTACTATTAAATCATTAATAATTTTAATGAAAATTATTCAATTCTTCTGTTTTTATAATAATATTCTTTATCACGTTCATCTATATTCCTTAATACATGACATGGATTTCCTACAGCAATTACATTTTCAGGGATATCATGAGTAACAACACTTCCAGCACCTATAACTGAATTATCGCCTATAGTGATGCCTGGTAAAATCACTACATTGGAACCTATCCATACATCGTTACCAATTCTTACGGGAATTGAAAACTGAGTACCTGGTCTGCGGAGATTTGGATCAACGGGATGTCCTGTTGGGGTTATTGTTACATTAGGTGCTATCATTACATGTTCGCCTATATAAACGTCAATATCATCTACAATTACAAGATTAAAATTAGCATAAAAATAGTCACCAATATGCACATTTGTACCATATGCCATATGTACCGGTGGTTCAATCCAAATATTCTCACCCATATCGCCCAATAATTTTCTGAGCAAGTCTTTCATTTTTTTTTCTTCACTTGGGTGTGTATGGTTATAATCATATAATAATTCTTTACACTTTTTACGTTCCTCGTCAAGACCCTCTCCTGCATCTATATACAACATGCCATTTTTCATTTTATCTCTAATTTTCATAATAACCTCCATAATTTATAAAATTCATTTAAATTAATGTTTTATATTTAATCTTTGCTTAGATATCGGTTACAATTTCGACCAATAATATACATTTATATCATACCATAATTGTGAGGTAAGGAGGTCTTTCCATGGAAAATAAATCATCATTGGTAGCAATCATTCTAGTTGCATTAATATCAATATGGACAATAAGTAATACCTTGAGTGTTAAAAACAAGAATAAATGCTCTTTTCAATTAAACATGTATCTTGTCATAGGTAACTACAATCCATTTTTAGAAATAAAAAAAATTTAAAAATCCATATCATAATCGATATGGATTTTTAAATTTCAATATAATGCTTATTTAGTTGTTATTTTTACATATTGATTACTTACATATCCTGTTTTACCACTATAGCTTATCTTATAAAAACTACCGACCTTACCCATAATTTTAACTTTAGTTTTGTTAGCTAATTTCCCTTGTATAGAAGAAGTAGTTGATGCTCCAGCTCTTATGTTTACAATAGATGTTGTTACACCCTCTTCTACTTTAGATACTGTTTGTGCCGTTACTACTGCAGCTGGTTTAGCTGTTATTTTTACATATTGACTACTTACGTATCCTGTTTTACCGCTGTAGCTTACTTTATAAAAATCATCTTTTTTTTCAAGAATTTTAATTTCAGTTTTGTTAGCTAATTTCCCTTGTATAGAAGATGTAGTTGATGCTCCAGTTCTTATGTTTACAATAGATGTCGTTACACCATATTGTATTTTAGCTACTACTGGTTGTTTAACTACACTACCTAATACTTGTACATATTTATTTGCAATACTTGTACTATTATTATAATTTACATTGTTTAGACCTATAGATACTAATGCTATTCCCATAATAGTAGTACCAACAACCACCTTTTTCTTTAATGAAGCTTTTTTTAATTGGGTTAAAAGTTTAATGTTTTTCAATTTAATTCCTCCTCAACGTATATAGTTTATTTTTTATAATATACCATAATTTTACATTTATATAAAGACTTTTATTAAAATTAATAAAATGGAAACATTTATATATATTATTAATTAATTAAAATTGGAACTTATATTTTGAAAATAGGTATTTTACTTTATAAAAATATTTAGGATATAAAATTTGTAGACAGAATAGATTAAGCTAATGTAACTCAATTATGATTATATTACCTTCAGAATAATAAAAACGTCGCATACTATGATTTTCCCAATCTAAACCATA
This sequence comes from Clostridium estertheticum, assembly GCF_026650985.1. Lineage (GTDB taxonomy): Bacteria > Bacillota > Clostridia > Clostridiales > Clostridiaceae > Clostridium_AD > Clostridium_AD estertheticum_C. Next base: position 866,694 of record NZ_CP086239.1, on the reverse strand, counting down.
TACATGGTATAATTTTATTGAAAAACCGTTATAATTTAAATTTAGAGCTAATTCCAAACTGTAATTTTAATTATTCTTACCAATTGGAATTATAATTTGCCGTGCACCCTGAATAATTGCTATAATAAACAAATAAGATAATAACTTATTACAATATAAACATATGGTAATCTATTTAAATACATATGACAAGTTCTAATAAAACAAGATGAAGGAGTATCATAAATGCAAACAATAATAGAATTATTTCACAAAAAATCAGTAATAAAAATATTATTAATAGCAGGTTTAGTATTATTCGCTTTCTTAATCAGGTCTATTTTAAATTTAGTTTTATTAACTTTTATGATTTCTTATTTAGCAAATAGTCTACAAAGTTTATTAACTGAGCAAATCAACAAGGTTATAAAGGTAAACCCAGCTATTATTACTATAATTATATATATGTTTATGACAATAACCATAGTGCTGCTAGCAGTGAAATATATACCACTTGCTATTTCTCAAAGTCTACATATTTTACGTAGAATGGAATACACTAATTTCGTGATAGATACAAAAGGAAATATGAAGTATTTCGCACCTATCTTTCATCAAATTAATATAGCAAGTTATGCTAAAACTGGGATTCAAAGTATTATGATTTCTATAACTGATTTTGGTAAGTCTGGCTTGAATTTTTTTATGGCACTTCTATTAAGTTTGGTGTTTGTATTAGAAAAAGCTAGTATATTAAAATTTCTATATAAGTTTAAACATAGTAAAGTATCTTCAGCATACAATTATTTAAGTTATTTTGGTAATAATTTTTTAAATTCTTTTGGTAAAGTAATACGAGCTCAAATAATGATAGCTATTGCAAATACAACATTATCAATTATAGGACTTACTATAATGGGCTTTCCTGCATTGCTCGCCCTTGCCTTTATGATATTTATTTTAAGTCTTGTACCTATAGTTGGAGTGTTTTTTTCTTTAATTCCCTTATGTCTAATTGCCTTTAAAATAGGAGGGTTAATTAAAGTAGTTTTTGTACTTATTATGATCCTAGTTATTCATACTATTGAAAGTTATGTTTTAAACCCAATGTTTATGTCTGATACAACCCATCTTCCAATATTTTTTACTTTTACAACATTAATAATATCGGAACAGTTTATGGGAACTTGGGGTCTGTTACTTGGCATACCAATTGTTATATTCGCATTAGATTTAATTGGAGTAGATTTGAACGAAAAAAACGACTCCAAGATAAAAAAAATTCAAAGATAAATCTATATCATAATAACCGTTTACCCCCAAATAGTAAATATCTAGATAAAAATATTAACACAAGTTATAGTTAAACATGAAGGAGTCAAACACCTACATCATAAAAGCTCCTTCAATTCCATTTTCAATATCTCGCTCAATTTCTATAACCTCATTGTCTATATCAAAATGTTTACCTCATATTATCATATAATACAAATAATTTTTAGTAATTTTATACCATTAGATGCTTTCATCTTCCCAAAATAAATCATTTAAGGTTTTATTTAAGGTTTTGCATATAGAGATACATAATTTAATAGATGGATTATATTTTCCGGATTCAATAAGCCCAATTGTTTGTCTTGTAACACTTACATTATCCGCCAATTGTTCTTGAGATAAGTCACATTCAATTCTAGCTATTTTCATTTTTTTATTCTTCATATTTCCTCCCAAGTATATTACATATCATTTTTATTTTCTTGTTCAATTTCCATTAACTCATTGTTTGAATGTCTCTCCGATTTATTTTTAATACTTTTCATGATGAAATAAAAGGGTATACCCCAACCAATTGCCATCATAATAACCAAAATCAACCCAATTGGATGAAAATTATTATTCTTAAATAGTACTTTCCATTCCATAACAACACCATAGAAAATGCTTCCGATTGCTACTCTCACTTTAAATGATTTTACTCCAGCTACCTCTGCTTTTTTGCTACCCCAAACAAATAAGCCATTTTTCACTATCTTAAAAGTATATATACACGCAGGTATAATCCAAACTAGAACATATGTAGACGATAAAATCCACTTATCAAATACGAACATCAAAATAAATTCACCAAAAACATAGGTAATAAAACAAATATAAAAACTATGCATGACATAACGATTTTGAATCTCATGTACGCACTTATCCGAATGTCTAAACAATGGTATCCCAGTAATATAGGTTCTAATAAGTAAATATCCAATAGAACCTAGTATTGCAATTATTTCTAAAATGTAGTCTGTAATATTTTGTGTTAATAACAAGTATTTAAAAATAGCTTGTATTATTGTTAAAATAATAATTAACGGATACAAGTGTGCACAAATTTCATTGGATTGCTTTACTATACGTTCGTCTTTTGCTTTAGATTTCATAATAAAAACCTCTCTTTTCATTTTTAAATTACTAATAGTATATAATATATATTTCTATTTGTAAAGTATATATTGCATTTTTGTTCATATATATTCCATGTTTGTACTCAAAGACGCAGACTTATTCAATTTTTCAAATGATTTTGTTAAAGTAGTCTTATTCATTAGACAACCAAATAATTAGAGCCTTTACTTTAGTGCGCAAGATTCGAATATTCTTTATACCTAAAATTTATATCCAAATTTTTAAGTATTTATATAAAATTTACAGTATAATTAAATAAATACATTACACCATACTTGTAACATTCTGTTTTGTATTTTTTAATGTATACTAAAAATATAATTAGACCATTTTGCATTTTTAATATGATATATATGCAAGTGGCCATATGAATAATTTGGGAGGATATAAGAATGACAAAAAAAAACATAATAAAGATAATCTCTTTATTATTTACATTCATAATAATAACAACCGGCTGTGGTAGAAGTATACCTTCAACCCCTAATACTACAAAAACAATTAATAGCGTCAAAACAGATACTAGTACGAAAATAAATAATATAAAAAAAATCGATAATAGCGTGAAAATAGATAATAGTGAAATTCAATCTAAGATATCTAAATATATAGATTCTTATTCTCCAAATGATAAATTTAATGGTACCATTCTCGTTGCGAAAGATGATAAGGTGTTGTCAGATAAAGGCTATGGCATGGCAGACTCTAATAAAAAAATTGTTAATAAACCCAAAACAGCTTTTGAAATTGCATCCTTAACAAAACAATTTACTGCTACAGCAATTTTAATGTTACAAGAAAAGAAACTTTTAAATGTCCAAGATACAGTTGACAAATATATTCCAGACTATCCAGATGGAGATAAAATAAAAATTTATGATCTGCTCACTCACACCGCAGGAATCCCTGATTATAATCAATCTTCTATATCACCTATAAACGGGAAACATACCTATACACTAAAGGAAAGTGTTAATCTATTTAAAAACAAGCCCCGTCATTTTGAGTCTGGAGCAAAGTACGAATACAGTAGTTCAAATTATATATTACTTGGATATATAATAGAAAGGGTGTCAGGTATTAACTACGAGGAATATATAGACAAAAATATATTTAAACCTTTAAAATTAATTGATACCGGATTTTTAACTTATAAAGCTATAATAAAAGACAAAGCGAATGGATATTATCGTCCTAAAAAAACAGATAAATATACATCCTCATTTGATAAAGAAGGATCAATATTACCTTCCGCTGGAGGGATTTATTCAACAGTTGATGACTTATATACATGGTATAATGCGCTACTTGATGGAAAATTAATTAATAAAGAATCATTAAATGGAATGATTACACCACACCTACATAGTTATGGATATGGATTAATTATAACCAAAAAGGCTAATGGGAATACAATGATTTGGGATAATGGAAGTACACTAGGATATACGTCCTATATAGGGAAAGATGTTAATAAAAGATATGTAATTATTATACTAAGCAACAAATATGCGTATAATGTTATGCCTATAGTTTCCGGATTATCCAATATATTAGAAATGAAAAAATAATCTGTTTTATGCAAAGTTTTTGCAATAAAAATATAGTCTAAGTGTTGCAGGTATTGATGGAACAGAGAGCGGCTATTTAAGTAAAACAATCTTCATAATTTCAAACAGCAGCTCTGCTTCATTGTACTTATGTATATAATTAAACTTCTCCTTACCATTCAATAATAATTCCACCATGAGTAAGTCCACCGCCAAATCCGTAAAGTAGTATCTTATCACCTGTTGCTATTTTGCTTTCCTTTAATGCTAGCCAAATAGCTAGCGGAATAGACGCACTTGAAGTATTTCCGAATTCTGTTACGCTAACTAGAGTTTTCTCAATAGGATACTCAAGACGTTTGCATATACCTTCAATCAAACGCAAATTTGCACTGTGAGGTACAAACCACTTAATATCTGAAAGTGAGATCTGAGAGGTTTCTAAAAGCGTTTTAATACCCTCTACTACATTTTTCATAACATATCTATATACTTCACCACCATTTTGAACAATACGATGTTCCTTTATAACAGATGATTCCCCAATATTTTTTGAATGATTGCTACAATAGATACTATCAGCCCCACTACCATTTGTTTCGAAATTGGTAGCAATGAAGGCGCCTTTTCCATCAGTTTTTTCTAATAAAAATGCTGATGCCCCATCACCAAAAAGTATACATGTATTTCTATCTGTATAATCAATAAGTTTAGATATTGCCTCAGTTGCTACAACTAGAATTTTTTTATTTTGACCAATTGAAATAAATGCATTTGCTACCGATAATGCGTAGACATATCCTGTGCAAGCTACATTTATATCCATAACGCCTGTTTTTCTGATGCCAAAATGACCCTGAATTAATGAGGCTACATTTGGGACAACGTGGTCGGGGCTAGTTGTTGAAACCACTATCATATCTACATCAGATAAGTCAGCCCCGTAAACTTCAATTAAATTTTCAATAGCCTTGATAGCTAAATTGCTTGCATTTTCAGTTTCACTACTAATATGTCTTTTTATTATACCTGTGCGTCTAATAATCCATTCATCGCTTGTATCTACCAACTTCTGCAAATCATAATTGGTAAGAATATCTTCTGGAACATACCCTCCGACTCCAGTTATTTTTGTTTCTGATTTAATTATCACATTATTACCTCCCGTTAATTAAAATAGTATCCATCTCTGATAAAATAACCGCTTTTTATGTATTGCTGCAATATTTTTTAAAATCAAACAACTCACAAAGTATACCTAAGCAGTAAATATAAGTATAACTATAAATAACATTATACCATGATAAGCTGTTAAAATAAGACGTTTATGAGTTAAAAAAATACTGTACTATTGAATTCTTTTAAAGATAATTGTATAATATGTTAAAATATATCACTTAAGCGGATAAGAATTGAATTAATATTTTACATCATATTATCGTTATATAAATAAGTATATTGGGAGGGCGCAATGAAAATAAAGCGAATTTTAAATCGGTTTTATGTACATGATATTGAACAATCAATAAAATTTTATGAAAAAATATTAAATGATAAATGTAATTTGAGGTTTAAATATTCTCAGGCAGATTTAGAATTAGCACAAGTAGGAAATATTTTGATTATAAGTGGTTCTGATGAAGCATTAAAGCCATTTAGAGATACTAAAGCAACATTTTTAATTGATTCTATTATTGAATTCAAAGATTTTTTGTTAAATAACGGGGCCGCTATTATACGTGACTTAAAAGCAGTCCCAACTGGAATGAATATGACTGTAAAACATTTAGATGGTTCTATAGTTGAATATGTTGAGTATAAAAATGAATTTTGAAGAATTACATGAAGTTTGAAAAAAATCCCATCTACTCTATTTGCCATTCTATGCACTATTCCCCATCACAAATATACCTATGGAGAAGCAGAAAAAAAATCGAAGATTATAAATTATTCGATTTTTTTCTGCTTCCATCCATATGAAATAGTTTCATCAAATGTATTTCCTCAACAGCTAAAATAGCTACAGCACTTAATATTAGTAATAATAGTTGAATCTTTTCTTTATTAATCGTCATTGGCTGAATTATTGACCAAATTCCAAAAATACCATTAATAGCTCCAAATATCATTAAAATAAATCCACTATGTTTCTGTGCCACATTCCAGGTATCCTGATTTTTCATTGCTAAAAGTGATTTATACCCCATCACATTATTCATACTTGGTGGATACTTCATTAATATAAAACCGAATACGATAAACAATGTTCCTACCACTAAACTCATATTTCTATCCCCCTCTATGCAAATTCATACGTCCACACTCGATCAAACCACCCCACAAATTTTTAGAAAGCACACAAATTAAAAACTTATTTTTTTAAATGTACCTTTATCTATTTGTAATTCAATATCTATATCTGCTTTTTCATAACCTACTACTTTTATACGATTATTACCTTTCTTAATCGGTACAGTTAATACTGTTCCTCCCTTTATAGTAGCTTTAGCTGTATTTTCTACAAGATTAACAACTTTATTGTCAGGTGATATTAAAACAATTTTTGCCTTTCCACTATTTATTGATAAGGTATATGGAACTTGTAAATCAAAATCTGTACTACTTTCATATGCCCAAATAGTTCCGCTTCCACTTAATTTCAACTTTCCTTTATATATTCCTGACTCTATTGTTTCCTTGCTTTCATCTAATCCAAAAGTATCAGATACATTAGCTATTTTACTATTGTCATTATAAATTTTACTCATAGTATTATTACCACATCCAATAAATAAGCTAATCATCATAATTGTCATGGTTAGTAATACTATTCCTTTTTTAGAAGCCATTTTCATTCTCCCTTCACTTAATTTAAATAATATTCATCATTTTTTTCATATACAATACTCTCCTTCAAATTGATAACCATCTTTACATAATTCAACAAACATTCATAATTTTCCTTTATATTCCGAATAAAAAAATAGAATCTACATGGATCATATATGAAATACTAGTTAAGTTTATAAAATTAGCATTTAATGGTATAATATTGATATTAAAAGAGGTGAATTTATGAAATTAACTATTGTATTAGCTTCATGCAAAGTCATTAGAAATAGAGATTGCATGGAGTAATAATCTATTAAATATTGACTTTGCAACTTTAATTATTAATATAATTAAGGAGTGAAGTTAAAATGAAAAATCTAAAATTTAATAATGAATTAAAAAATTTTTATATATTACAATTAGGGCAATTTATTTCTCAATTTGGTAGTAAAATGACTAGCTTTGGATTAATTATGTGGGCATATGAGCAAAGTGGTTCTGTATTGTATATATCTTCTTTAACTGTTTGTTCATTACTTCCATCTATATTGCTTAGTTTCTTTGCAGGTAGTTTTATTGACGTTTGGAATAAGAAAAAAATATTATTAATAGCTAATGCTATTGCAATAATTTTTTCGTTAATTACATTAATACTGTTGTTTTTCAATCAACTAGATATCCGTTATTTATATTTAATCAATTTTACTTTAGGAGTTGTTGATTCATTTCAAGGACCTGCATCAGATGTTGTAATATCGTTAATAGTTCCAAAGAAATATTATACACAAATAAGTGGTTTACGTTCTTTTGCAATTGCATTTACTACTACACTTGCACCAATTATGGCGACTTCACTTTATGTATTGCTTGGAATGAAGGTAATTATAATTGTTGATTTAGGCACCTTCTTATTTTCATTTATATCTTTATTGTCTTTTGTGTACATTCCTAATAACATTATAGAAAAACAAGATAAGAAAGAGAGCTTTGTTTCAAATTGCAAACAAGGAATTACTTATATCGTAAACAGAAAAGACATTCTCCATCTCATCATTTTTATGGGATTTGTAAATTTCATTGCAGCTATATATAGTTGTAATTTTACACCTATGATTTTGCTTAGAAATGGAAATAATAAGTTTGAACTAGGTATTGTAAGTAGTACCATTGGTATTGCTGGTATTATAGGAAGTATTTTAGTAACAGTAATGAAACAGCCTAAAAAAAGAATACCTGTTATTATAAATACAATGACATTTTCATTCTTAGTCTGCAATAGTATGCTTGGAATTGGCCGTAACTATTATATTTGGATGATTGCAGTTTTTGCAGGTAATTGTTTAGTTCCATTCTTAACAGCTAATGTTGAGTATATAATGAGGACAAAAATTCCAATAGAAATGCAAGGAAGGGTTTTTTCTGCAAGAAATACCTTACAATACTTATCTATCCCTATTGGATATATACTAGGTGGACTTTTAACGGATAAAATATTTGAGCCATTTATGAACAACCCCTCTACTCTACAACGATTTTTTTCTTATATTGTTGGTAATGGAAGAGGTTCAGGTAATGGTTTAGTATATATATCGATAGGATTGATAGGTTTCTTAGGATGTTGTTTCTTTAAATTTGATAAACATTTAAAGAAATTAGATGACTAAACAATCCAATCTAATGGTTAGAATTAAATAGAATGGATTTATTTAAAAATAAATCCATTCTATTTTTTAGGTTATTGTTGAATCAATATTATTATTATTGAAATAAGATAGGGCACATATTGGAATTGATTTCCATAACGAACCCTATCTTTTCATATTTTATATCCAAACTGGTTTTAAATTCATCTACTAAATAATACAGCATCTTCAATAATTGTTTAGTTATATTGTATTATTTTAAATTCAATGTAGCACTTGTTGAAGTCCCAGTAATTGAATCACTACCGGTTATTACTGCTGATTTAAGAGTACTAAAATTAGTACCTTTGTTGGCTGTCATTGTAATTATCCCACCCTTGGATACAATTGTACCAGCTTCACTTTTGAAGGTTACACTATCACTAAGAGGTGAATCTGTAATGTCAAATCCATATTGATTAAATACCTTATATGTTGTATAACCAATTCCCATTGAAGGAGGAGCAATTTCCATTTTATCTGAAGTTATAGTAATCTTACTTACCTTGGGACTTTCAGCTGCAGCCTCAGATGTAAACAGCACTGAGTCTGCCTTTACGCCAGTTAATTTATCTTTTAGTAAAATATTAATTGTTTTATTAACATCAGCAGCAGAATTATACGTTATTGTACCAATTGATGTTTTTGGATCTAAGATTACTGTTGAGCTTACAGATGCAATCGCTTCTATTTGACTAGCTGGAATTTTTTTAGTAATATCATACCCGTATATATTTTTAACTTTATATTGGAATGTAGTTGTGTTTGGTCCAGTCTTTGTTAAGTTAGCATTATTTTGAATTTTATAAGGAATTGTCATTACGTCAGGTGCTACAATGCTAATATCTGATATACCTAAAACATCTTCCGCTTTAGCATCACCTAAAGATAAGGTTGATTTTGCATATGCTCCATTAGATGCTAATAAGTCTATTGTAACAAATTGGTCAGTATCAGAGAAGTCATATGTTATTGTACCGGTTCCTGTTAGTGGATCTAAAATTATTGAACCACATGTGGAATTTATCCAGAAATTTTTCATCATCATCTCATAAGCTGGGACTGCCCCAGTAATATCCTTACCAGCTTTGTCTAATATTTTATACTTAAATGTAGCTTTATTTGCTGCTGTTCTTGTTAATTTAGTTGAGATCAAATCAATTTTACCTACTGATGAAGTTAATGTATCTCCAATTACTTGACCATTATTATATTTAATAGTTGAAATATCTACATACTCTTTATTCACTTGTGTCCCATCACTATTTTTTATCCAACCGCTATCGTCTGTTTTTATAAAAATATCACCTTTGTTTTTAGCTACTAAGTCACTAATTTGATTTGCATTTGTTGGATTATTTACAAAATCTAGTGTATACATACTATCTCCTATTACCACAGAAAAATCTAGAACATCGTTAAAGCTACCTACTCCCATTGCCATTACTGGCTTTGACAGCGTAACTATCAATAACACAAACCCCGTCATCATCATTTTTTTAATATTTTTCATTAATAAAACCCTCCTGTTTTTTATATATCTTTATGCCTTCGAATAAAGACACAATGAAAGCTATAAAAATATAAATTTAACAACCGCTTAGCGCCTCATTATTGTTAATAGTTACATAACAACACATTTTTTGTTAAAAAAAATCATTTCTGAAGATTTTCACTTAATACTTTTTCCAGATTCAAAAACTTCATGTAATTTCTCTGCATAATTCATAGAACCCTTTTTTCCCATTTCAAATAGTTATTTAAATTCAGTTATAATACCTTTTACTGTGCTATTATAATCATCACTATCTACAAGATCAATATCCCTATTTAGCTTTATATGTAGCTTTTTACCATTGGTAAAAATGATGGTACCTTCGGATGTACATATATCTATATTTGCAACCTGCACACCACCCTCAATTTGATAAACATTGTCTGAGATTGTATCTCTATTTTCAGTGGATACTGAAATATATCTGTCTTCACCTATATTTCCTTCTACTAACAAATAAATTATTCCTAGTTCACATTTAACTGCAACATAATTTTCATTATTAACATATACTTCTAAGCAATTGCCTAACCCATCTATTTCCCATTCTTTTAGATTATGCTTATGTATTGTAACAAGTTTGTCACTTGAATACATTTTTCTTGTTAAACTGTGATTAAATAGGTATTTAAATATAACTATTTCCTTTGAGGATAAATCCCTACTTATCATTTTTTCTATATTCTCAAGTTCTTTTGTTAAGTCTTCATTTGATGAAATATCAGCTTTAAACTGTTCTTTCGTCTCTGTTGGATATTTCTCTTTGCATTCTTTAATATGATTGTCTACCATGTTTTCTAATAAAGCATTTAGAGCACCATTAAAATCATTCTTTAATAATATCATTTCCATTTTCAAAACCCCTTTTTAATTTGATCATCATTAATTACATTACCAGTTACACTATGCTATCTTTACATAATTCAACAAATATTCATAGTTTCCTTTATATTTTGTGAAAGAGATAATACCTTCTCATAAATCAATATTTTATTTTTTCTTTCATAACATTTTAATCTCCATAATTGCAAAATGGACCTGTTCACGGATTTTATCCATGATCAGGCCCTAAATTTATGTTTTTCTAAAATTTCTTCATGATTTCTTTAATTTCTTTATTATCTGAAATCATAAGTTCGAAAGTATCAGTGTTTCTCTTTATAATAGATGATACATTTTCATAAATCTGCTTTTCTATATATTCCTCTGCTGAATTATCTCCATCTATCAGGCTATATATATATTCAAGCGTTTTATCTAAAAATGCGTATATGTCTTTTAGTAAATTAGTGTCTTTGGTTTTATAACTTTCTAAACAAAAGGATACCGATTCCCTTATTAGTGAAACAGTACCACTACTTATTGTAGCTCCAGTTTCTAATATTAATAAATTCAATTCAATTTTCTTTAATTTCAACAATATATCATCACTAAAGGAAACCATTAAATTTAGCGATTCTTTATCTAATTTCTTACTTGTAGGTATAGTTTTAATCAGACTTTCAAATGAATTGTTTTTTAAATATAAGTAGGCCGACATCCCTGTTATTAAATATAGTATATTGATTACTAAACTTAACAAGCCCTTGCCAAATATTGAAGAAACTACCGTTATACTGCATCCACTAATAAAAAATACTGAAAGTTTATTAAATTTGTTTTTTATTTTATTGATTTCAAACATCAAAGTATTAGTAGTATTTTCTACTTTATTTGGTCTTAAAATTTTTATAAGCTCCTTGAATTTTTCTATCTCAAGATTATTCGAATTTTTTACATTTCGTAGCCTTTCTTTTTCATCTAAAGAGTTTTGAATATCCCTTTTTTTAACATTTTCAACTTCTAATTGTTGATCTAATAACTTTTGGGCCTCTTTTTTTCTCTTGTCTTCAAATTGTAATAATTCTTCTTTTTTCACTTTTTTAAAATCAAAAAGTTCCTCTTTAGTCATTTTAAGATACTTATCTTCTGTTACAAATAAAGAAGCATAATATGTCATTAGTTTGTTCGAATCATTGAATATAGTATAAATAGGTTCTTCTTTTTCTTCGTCCATTTTAAAGACAGAATACACTTCACCTTCTACTAAATCATCTATATCTAAAACGCCTATATACACTACATCTTTTATAGATTGCATTAATCTATGCGTTGGATAGAAAATTTGATCAGGCACAACTATTTCAACTCCACCTTTTTCATTTATAACCCTATAGCAAGGTAATATATTAAAGTCATATTCATATGTATATTCAGTTGTTGTATCAAGTACAATATATTCCTTTTCTTTTATAAATTCAGCTTTTCCTGTACGACATGTTTTTAATTCTAAATATTCTCTTTTCATAAATAATTCCTCCTTCAAAAGGAAAACTGATTGATTCTATTATACTTGTTAAAATCACTATTAGTGCAATATTTTTATATATTTACGATAATTCTTTCTATTTATAACATTTTTTACATAGCCCAACATACAACTATAATTAATCTTTTATATTTTAATAAAATATTAAAAACTCCGAGCTATTAGTCTCGGAGTGTATTAATAATAAATATTTATTTTACCTGAATTGTAGATCCTATAGGTATATTATCATAAATATATTTTGCGTTTTCAAGAGCGAGCCTTATACATCCATGTGATTCAACTGCCCCTAAATTACCATCTATCACGTTTCCGCTCTTGTCATATAAAATACTATGGAATAAATAATTACCGCTAATTTGAGTAAAATACTTGCAATAAACAGGTGCAGCATCCGTACCCGATTTGAAATTTAGCCCCTTAATCCCAACGCGGAAATACCCAGTTATAGTTGGAGTTTCCGCTTTACCAGAACCACAAGAAAAGGTATTAATTAATTTCCAATTATGCATTGTGCCATAAAAAACATAAACTCTTTGCTGCGATAGATCTACTAATATATAATTATTCGTAGAACTTGTATTCTCACCACTATTTAATTTATTTTCATAAGTAGATTTTACAGTAGCATCATTTACGCTTAGTAGCGATTGAGTGGCTGGCTTATACATATTGTCCTTTGTAGGCGTTTTGTACATAACATCTATTGTTTCAGCTGTTGCCTTACCACTAGGTATAAGATTATGTCTTTGTTGAAAATCCATAACTGCGTAGATTACACCTTCACCATAATCACCATCCAGAACAACATTATAGCCGTATTTTTTTAGCCTAGTTTGTATCCTTATAACATCTTCACCCTTATCTGCTGCTTTTATTATAGATTTATCTGGTCTCTCACTGTCGAGCTCAGCTTTAGTTTTAGTTTTATGAACAGGCTTGCTCTTATTACTTGATACTATCAAAGAATTTTTTTTAATAATAGCATTGGACTCTATTTTATAACCAATGCTAGCTCCAATTACCATCATACCAATAATTACCAAAACAATAGTTTTTTTATTTCTCATACTTCTCATATTATGCACTCCTAACAATCTAATCAGTTTTACAATAGTTGATACCCTAAGAATGATTATAATTTCACATTTATACCATACTATAAACGCTACTCATAACCTTTTAGTTGCAACAAAAGTGCAATAATATAAATAATATTATTCTAAGTCTTGAATTTCTTTTATTATAGAAGGAAGTACCTCTATAATATGATTTGCATTTACACAAAACATTTCTTTTGAAAGTTTATCCCCAGAGTATCCGTGAATATATGCACCAATACATGCTGCAGTCATTATGTCATAACCTTGAGATATAAAAGACGCTATAATACCCGTCAAACAGTCCCCCATTCCACCTGATGCCATTGCGCTGCTCCCAGTAGGATTAATTTGCACTGTTTTACCATCTGTAATTATTGTATTAAATCCTTTAAGTAACAAAACAACATTGTGTTTCTTTGCAAATTTTTTTGCTATGTCTATTTTGTTTTTATTTATTTCATCTATTGAAAACCCTGATATTCTTGCCATTTCCCCCATATGAGGTGTAAGAACTATCTGACATTTCTTATTTTTAAGCATTTCAAGATTCCCCTCAAGTACATTTAAACCATCTGAATCAATTACAACAGGACACTTAGAGTTCAATAAAACCTTTTTCAGTAAATTTAAAGTGCACTTATTATTGCCTAATCCTGGACCAATTGCAATAGAATCACTTTTAGCTATTAAGGAATCTAATCTTTCCTCATCATTAGTTGAGGCAGTCATAGCTTCAACTAATTTCCCACTTAGTATATTTTGAATTGAGCTATCACATCCTAACGTAACAAGACCAGCACCACTTCGAACAGCAGCCTGAGTTGAAATATACGCAGCACCTGTAAACCCTGGTGATCCTGCCAAAATAAGTGTTCTTCCATAATCACCTTTATGTGAATACTTATTTCTTTTCTTGATTAAACCTTTAATAAAATCTATATCCATGATGTATTCATCCTCATGAAATTTATCTACTACAGCTTTTGGTATTCCAATCTTCTCAATAACAATTTCTCCAGTAATGGACTCCGCGTCATATGAAACAAAACCCTTTTTATAAAGTTCAAATGTAACTGTTTTATTACTTCTAATACAATTCCCCATCACTTTCCCACTATTACACTCAAATCCTGATGGGACATCAATTGATAAAATATACTTACTATTCTCATTCATAATTGTAATTGCTAAAGAATAAATACCTTTAACTTCTCTAGATAATCCGGTTCCAAAAATTGCATCAATAGTAATCTCGCATTGAATTACGCTTTCCCTTAAAATTTCAAGCTCCTCATTATTATTTACTTCTATTATTTTCACACCCATATTTCTTATGATATTAAGATTTACCAGTGCATCTGCACTCATATTTTCATCTGAGCCAAGAAAAAATACTTCGACATAATTTCCTCTATTTAAAAGATGCCTTGCTACAACAAAACCATCCCCACCATTATTCCCACTAGAGCAAACAATCACGAATTTTTTATTATTTGCTGGTATATTTCTCATTACCTTTAGTGCTGCATTTTCCATTAATATAATACCTGGAATCCCTAAAATGTCTATACAATAACGATCGATCTTTCTCATTATCTGTGCTGTTGCGATTTTCATTTTCATTTCCCTCCAAAACTGCAAAAACAATTGCATTTCTCTCAATTTTAATAATATCAGTTTCAATTCATAGTATCAATGGGTCATATTCCGAATTTAGAATTCATTTTATCATCAATATTAATCTATAGGTCTTTTCTATAAACTACATCTTGTTTCACATTGAATTCACTGTCGAAATTTGTAGAATGATTATTGCTAATCACGACATATTATTACAATATAACTCCATATTTAGATGTATAATAAAGAATTGGAGTTGACTAGTTTTAATAATATGTATAAAATACAACCATGAAAGAGAAGAAACTTATTGTCTCGTTAGAGAATAAAGATATGGTCCTTGCAACGAATTGTGCATTTAATCAAAATAAGGACAAGCCTATCATATATATGTAAGGCTAAACTGCAGTTTGCGTAAAGAAACTAAAGATATACCGGAGGTAACTTATGAAAAAGGAAATAGCTTTTATATTAACATTAATATTATTAATAATTTCAAGCTGTAAAATAGCACCTGCCAAGACACAAACTCAACAAATACCAGTGTTTATGTATCACATGTTAACAACTGACTCTAATAAAACAAATAATTTAACAATTTTACAATCAGCATTCCGTTCACAAATGAACTATCTAAAAACAAATGGCTATACTACGATAACAATGGACCAATTTTACGCAAGCATTTCTAAAAAAATTGTATTACCCGCAAAATCAGTCCTAATAACATTTGATGATGGATATATAAGTAATTATAAATTAGCATACCCTATATTAAAGGCGAATAAGCAAAAGGCTACGCTATTTATGATATCTCATGAAGTAGGCAGAACATCTAATTCAATGAATGCTAAACAACTACTAGAGATGGATATTAACGGATTTAGAGTAGAAAATCATACAGATTGGCATGAAAATTTGGGCACTTTACCATATGCAAAACAAGTAAATGCAATAAGGGCTGCAAAAACATCATTAGAAAAAATATTAGGAAGAAAAGTGATGTATTTGGCATATCCATGTGGTTCGTATAATGCTAATACAATTAAAGCAGCCCATGCAGCTGGCTGCAACTTAGGACTAACCACAAACGAAGGATTTACTTCAAGATTAGATAACCCATATAGAATAAATAGGATATACATGGGTCCGTCAGACAACTTAAAAACTCTAAAACACAAACTTGAATATGGTAAACAATTAATGTGGCATATCAATACATACTTACTATAGTTATAAAAAATAAAAAAGCTTAGCGTAATCGCTAAACTTTTTTACTTAAAACGAGGGTGTAAATTATTTTGTGTATTCTCTTTCTTTAAGCAAAATAATTGAATTGTTTAATTGTGAAAAAATGTTAATATAGTTTGTAAATGTTGTTACTTTGTAATTACTTTTCAGTATATTATTTCCATTCTTAGCTATTAATATACCCTCTAAATATTAGGTTAGGGTAGTCTTGAGAAGTGAATTGAGTCGCTATTGAAGAATAATACATTAACGGATTACCTTTGGGTGATCCGTTTTACTTATTTAACAGAAAAAATTAAACTATACCTCTTAGGGGTTTGAGGGACGGAGTCCCAAAGCTACGCTCCTTCATTTAAGACCTCACTAAATAATATATTGAGCTGGCTAATAACAAGGTCCCAATTTGCATATGCTCTAGTCCATTTCTTACTTACCTTTTCAGTTGCCAAATACAGCATCTTCATAAGACTATCATCGTTCGGAAATATAAGCTTTGTCTTAGTTACTTTTCTGAATTGACTGTTAAGGCTCTCTATAGCATTTGTGGTATATATAATTCTACGAATATAATCTGGAAATGCAAAGAAAGTTATAAGATTATCCCAATTATCTTCCCAGCTTTTTATTGCATTTGGATATTTACTACCCCATGTTTCTTTTGCAGACATTAAATTTTCAAGTGCAAGATCCTCATTCACTGCGCCATAAACAGCTTTCAAATCTTTTGCAAATGCCTTCTTGTCTTTATGTGGTATATATTTCATACTTGCTCTCAATTGGTGAATTATACAACGTTGTATCTTTGCAAAGGGATAGACAGCCTCTATTGCTTCCTTGAAGCCGCTTAAGCCATCTATACAAAACAATAAAACGTTCTTCAAGCCTCTGTTTCTAAGGTCATTAAGTACTGAAAGCCATAACTTACTGCTTTCATTTGTTCCTATCCAAATACCAAGTACTTCTTTTCTCCATCCATATTTACACCTAGCACAACATAAGCTGCCTTGATTATAATATGCTTGTCGTCACGAACTTTATAGTGTATTGCATCTAAAAAAACAAATGAGTATGTTTTTTCAAGTGCCCTATTTTGCCACTCTGTAACTACAGGCATAATCCTATTTGTTATATTCGAGACCATTTCAGCAGATATCTCAACTTCATATAGATTTTTTACTTGCTCTGATATATCTCTCGTGGTCATTCCAGTTGCATAAAGAGCCATTATTTTATCTTCAATACCAGTTATATTTCTTTGATACTTAGGCAAGATTTTAGGCTCGAATTCACCATTTCTATCACGTGGTATATTAAGTTCTACGGGTCCAAGTTCAGATTTAACAGTCTTCTTAGAGTAACCATTTCTACTGTTTGGAGTTCGTTTTTCAGATAATTCATACTTGTCATATCCAAGTTGTGAATCCATTTATGCTTCTAATGTTTCCTGAAGAATGTCTTTAAACATGCTCTTAATAGCAGTTAAAACCTCAGTTGGGTTTGTAAACTTTTGCTCGTTGATATAATCTCTTAAAACCTCTTTTGAAATGTTGGACATAAAAATACTCCTCCTTACAATCTTTGATAATTACTTATCTCAATTATTGCCAAGAAAGAGTACATTTTATTCCCTTTACACAAAATTATAAAACTATTATACAGATAATATTTTTGGCCAATTACATGTGTTAGTTTTTTCATTTTTTACCTTTGTTCCTTCGCATTCCATCTTTAGTACTGTCATTTCTTTTATAAATCCCATTATTCCCATTGCTATTAACGCACTGCCTATAACTCCTACTATAATATCTGATCCCATATAATTCTTTCATCTCCTAAAACGTCTCATAATTTTAACTTTAACCTAATATAAAATTATACTATGACATATAAGAGATTAGCAAATAGTCAAATTGATGATAATACGTTTACTTAGTTAAAATCATTTAAAATAATATTAATTACTATTATATTCAGAAATTATAATTATCCTTTTTAACTGCTTTTATAGTTAGGTTGTATGTACCCAAGATTGATACCTTTTATAACAGCCTCTACTGATGAAGAAACCTCTAGTTTATCAAATATATGTTGTATATGATTAGAAATAGTACGTTCACTAATCTGAAGCATATTAGAAATTTCATTTCGCTTATATGGATAACATAATAACTGTAGAATTTGTATTTCTTTCGGCGTTAATTTTTCTATATATTTTACATTTGCAGAAAAATGATTCTTTCCATTATTTATATCAATCAAGATTTTCAAAAGAATGTCAGGCATTATATTCTTATTTATAAAACCTTTTGCCCCAATTTTTTTGGCTTCATATCGATAAACCGGCAAATCATAACCAGTCAACATTACAATTTTATTATCAGGAAAATTAGTAAGAATAGATTTAGCAACTATTAATCCATCTTCATTACTTATATTGCTCAAATTTATATCAATTAAAATAATATCTGGTTGTTTTTTTTGTATAGTTGCTGTAACTTGTGTAATATCTTGCAAAGAGTAAAAACTTTTAATCTCCTTATAATCCTGAAAAACGATTTCTAAACTTTTAGCAAATAATGTATGATCATCGATTAATAAAATATTCATAAGAATTATCCCCTCTCATAGTAATCTGAATAGTAATCCGTAGTCCAGAAGGTTTTTTTGAATCTATCCGTATACAACCACCAAGTAATCGTACTTGCTCCTTAATAGAAGCCAATCCTTTATGAACTTTAATATCTATATTATCTATATTATCTAATCCAATTCCATTATCTTCTACAACAAGTTCTACTTTTTCTTTTTTTTGAGATAAAAACACGTCTATTTGTATACATTTTGAGTGTTTAAAAGCATTTGTCACTAACTCTCTTAACATGCGATATAGAATTAAGTTATATGGTTCTACCAAAAATAGATTATCATCGCAAATAAATGTAATAGGAATCTTTTTTCTATGATATGTTTCCTTTATCATATTTAATAAGCTACTAAGATTTTCTTTTATAGTAAGGGTTTTTAACATAATAGGATGATATTCTTGCATTTCTTCTCTAATGGAATTATTTAAAGCTTCAAGCGTTTCAACTATTATTTCTTTTACCTGTGGTTTATCCAATTTATATATCATGTTTTTGATTGATAATAGATCCTGCAACACTTCGTCATGTAGATAATTAGAAAAATCTTTCTTTATGTTTTCTTCTTTGTATATTTGTATGATATTGTTCATATAAAAATTTTCTTGTGTCATTTCGGAATTTCTAGTTTCTCCATTTAAAAATTTTTGCTTTATTTCACTATATAGCAAAGTTAAATAAAATGAAACAAACCAAGCAACACAATGTAGCAAAAGAAAATAACTCAATATACTAAAATTCAATATTATTCCTATAATAGCTACAAAACACAGTAAACAAACAGATAATAAAATATTTATTTTAGAATTTAATACATAACCATTTAAATTACTATGATTTTTTTTTACTATACCATGAACACTAAACAACGGTAAAGCTACAATTATATAAAGACCACAATTTTCCATGTAATTGGCTTGTTTTGCGAAAAGAAAGATATAAATCATATATGGAACAATTATGGTAAATATAGAAGAAATCAAATTTTTACGCTCTTGTTTCAAAACAAAACAGAACCTGCTTCTACTTTTAAATAATACATAGATAAAACAAACAAAATTTAAAACACATTGTAACATAAACATAAAATAAAAAAGTCTAGTGTTTAACAGAGATAGCAATGTTAGAAAACAGCTTATTTTTAAAATAAAATTTATTCGCTTTTTATTGTGGTAAACACAATCCTGAAAAATAAACATAAGTAAAAACTGAATTATTTCATATGGTAAAAAAACATATAATGGTAATGCTAAAAAAATAAATATTTTTTCTTTACTTCTAAGTAATAAAAAAACCCAAGAAAGGAATACTAATAGATTAGAGAATTGTGAGAGAACATAACTTCCTTTTATGTTAATAAACTGTATATAAATGGAGTAAAGAAGCATCAATGAAATAATAGTCAATGGCATAATGCTAGATGCTTCCTTATCAATATTTTGTAAATATTCATGACACAAAAATGAAATTATTAATAATTGATTCAGTAAAATAAATACCTGCTTTCTCTGATATTTCGATTTCATAAATTTATCCTCACAGTTAGATTGATAATATAATCACTATCTTGGTTTTATTATACAATTGTTATTTAAATTGTACAATATATTACGGTTAGGTGCTTCATGAGTGAAAAAAACTATTTCACTCCTTATTGTTTAATATTATTCTATAACATGAATATTTTGTAACTATATAATATATAACATAAATTATTGTGAATATGCCGATTGAGGCAAGTATGGGTAATATAAATGTACTGCTTTTCCCTAGTAAATTTGGTATTAAAGCAACAAAACATTCTAAAGCAAAAATGCTATGAATAACGCCTAATAAATACGGAATACTAAAAAACAATAAAATTTGCTTACTAATAATTTTTTTTATTTCTTTATTTTTATATCCCATTTTCTTTAGAATGTAAAACTCTCTTTTATCGTTTGTAATCCCTGAAATACTATGAAAATACAAAATGCTTCCTGTAGCAATAAAAAAGATTGCTGTAGCAAATGTAATTAACAAAAGGGATACACTATTCGCACTAATGTATTCATATTGTTTTTGGTATGAACTTACAAAATTGTTATTATTCTTAAACATAGGGGCAAGTTGTTCATATACTTCTTTATTATTTCTCATATTTTTTCCGAAAACGCTCATAATCTCATTTGTATGTAGTTTCAATTTAGAAGTTTTTGCATAAAGCTCGTCAGAAATAATAAGTGTTCCCATACTGTTGGCAAATCCAATTGGATTTATCAATGTAGTTTCCACTACATTTACATTTATGGTTTTATGATTTGCAAGATTTAAGGAATATACTTTTCCTATGTCTATATTTTTTTTATCATATGTATATTTAACAAGAGTACAATCATTCCCACTTATATTTTTAATAGATACCTTTTTCCCTTGTAACTGTATCAAATTCATATAATCGGATTTAGACATTAAATCAAAACTGTGTTGTTCCTTAGCACTATATTCAAAAGGAAGGTTATCAGTTGAAGAAGTTACTTGAATTAAAGAAGTTTTTTTATAATCTATATTTTTTACTCCTACTGTTTTTTTCACAATATCAATTACTTTATCTACCTGATTTGCGCTTTTGATATGGAATTCAATAGCTGCAGGAATTACACGTGAAAGGCCAGCATAAGGATAATATATTGAGAGTATTGCCGAACCTAGTATACTCAATGTTGCCGCTGATAATAATGTCAATATAATTAATGCTTTTGCATTTGATCGTATACGATAAATAAATTTTGGAATTGTAATTATATTTGTTTCTTGATAAAAATAGTCTTTTTTCTTTTTTAATTTTAATATAGCATAAGGAATGAAAGAATGTATAAAAAAGATTGTTCCTACGACTACAGATATAAGTGTAATCATAGCCATAGGTCCGAATCCTACTGTAACCCAAAACGAATCCTTTCCCCTTGTTATATCTAGCGCTGTTACATAACCAAGTATTAATAATATAACTCCTAATACTGCTAGCCATATTTTTACCTTTATTTGTTGTTCTACTTTTTTACCCAATCGAACTAGTGTTAGTAATGAACTTTTCTTTAAAAATTTCCAATTTGATAAAAATAAAACAAATAGAACAACAAACACGAATACACTGGCGACATAAACAGCGTTTAAATTAATTAACGGTATTTTTGAAGCATCTATTTGTAAATCTAAAAGATGCACAATACCTATAACAATGAGTTTATGAAGAAATGCTCCAAAAAATATTCCTATGCCAAGTGCACTGATACAAATAAAAAAATTCTCAAATGAAAGCAACCGTGTCATTGTAGACTTTCTATAGCCTAATAAAGAATAAATTCCAAGTTCTTTCATTCGTCTTTTCATAAAAAAAGTGTTGGCATATGACATATAAAACAATACAAATCCCATGATTAATATTGCTACAGCTTTGGACATCATTTCTACTCTGCCATCAGTAGATATCCGTTCCATTATGACTTCATTCATGGCAAAAGAAATAAAACTAAAAAATACCATAAAAACGAATGATACTGAAACCAAATAAAGAGAATAGAACGAAAAATTCTTTCTTATATTTTTCTGCGCAATACTTAATAAATTCATATTTTTAATTGCCTCCTCGTGTAATGTAGTATCATTAGTTTTCCCCCAGTTTTGCAACTTCTTTTAAAATTTCCTCAAAGAAAAGCTTTCTTTCTTTACTACATTTTTGTAATTCTCTAACGATTTGTCCATCCTTAAATATAATAATACGACTTGCATAACTTGCAGCATACGCATCATGTGTTACCATTAGAATAGTAGTTTTTAATTCTTTGTTCACTTCCTCTAATTTGTGAAGCAACGCTGTGGCAGAGTTTGAGTCTAGTGCACCGGTAGGCTCATCTGCAAACAAAACGCTAGGATTTTTTATGATAGCTCTTGCTGCAGCAACACGTTGCTTTTGTCCCCCAGACAATTCACTTGGATATTTAGATAATATATCGCTTATACCAAATCGCTCGGCTATTTGATGTACAAAAAATTCAATATCTTTGGGAGTCTTATGTAGTAAAGTAAGTGGTACTGCTATATTTTCTGTAACTGTTAGACTATCCAGTAGAAAATATTCTTGAAAAATAAACCCTAAATTACATTTTCGAAAATCAGTAGCACTATTATCATTTAGTGTATTAATATTTACACCATTTATAATAATGTCTCCACTTGTAAAAGTATCAATAGTTGAACATACATTTAATAAAGTAGTCTTTCCTGATCCTGAAGCCCCCATTATAGCAATAAATTCTCCAGTCTCAATTTGTAAAGAAACCTTATTTAATGCTGGCTTTTTACTATTGTCATAAATTTTTGTAACTTCTTTCGCTGTTAATAATGTTGTCATAGTTGTTTTCCCTCACTTTCTATTTTTATGGTGAATTTTTTATAATGAATTACTATTTGAATATTACTTTAATGTAATTTAACATAATACAATTAACGCTTAATTAATTCTCCATAAAGTATCAACGACCTGAATGTTTCTATGATTTAATATTATGGGAATGTTCGTATTTATAAGTATACATTTTACAGCATTAATTTTCGTGAGTAAAAAACGCATACTAGAATATTTATATTAATTAACCTTACGTAAGCCTTAAACTAAAAGCTCAAAAAAAACAGGCTTATCTAATTACGTTTCTTGACGACGTAACTAGGCTAACCCTTCATAAAGAATTCTTTTTTACACATGTATCAGCTGTACGCTAAATAACCCCACATTAGATATGAGGTTATTTATAAATTCAACATTATTTTATCTCATTGATTTCTTCTACTTCAATACCAGCTAATCTCATTAAATATATCTCATTTCTTGTAGGTGAAATACCAATTTTTAATTTATAATCAAAGTAAATTTCATTTTTTTTATAATATTCAGAAAAATAATAGTTTTTAACTTTTAAATTTCTATGATTCTCCATTTCAGCTAACTCTAAATCATGAGTGGATACAAATCCTAAATTTCCAGTTTTACTTAATTGTTTTACCAGTATCATAGCTCCAGTGTGCCTATCCCTTGAATTGATACCTTTAAAGATTTCATCTAATAAAAACAGCACTTGTTTTCCTTCTTTTGCAGCCTTAACGATATTTTTAATTTTTAATATTTCTGCATAAAAAGAAGATATACTTTGTCCTAGATTATCACTTATCCTCATGCAACTATAGAAATCCATAATAGTACAACAAAATTGATCTGCACATACAGGAGCTCCGGCATATGCTAATACAATATTTATTCCAACAGTTCTCATAAATGTACTCTTACCAGACATATTAGAACCTGTTATAATCATAACTGAATATGGTGCTTCCACTTTTAAATTATTACATACCCTATTTTCCCCTAAAAGAGGGTGGCCCATATTTTTGGCAATAATCTTTGATGGTCCAGTTACAATATTAGGCATACTCCAATAAGGATTATCGTGTTTTATAACTGCAATGCTACACAAAGCTTCTAATTCCCCTATTGTATTAATCCATCCTTCAAAATTGTTTCCATATTTTATCTTCCACTTTTCAATAGAAATAATCCAGTGATATTCTATCATGAAAATCGAATTTAAAATGGGATATATCATATTACGCCTATCGGATATAACTTCACAAATTCTAGAAAAATCACCTATCTGTTTTGATGCACTTTTTCCATCTTTATCATAAAGGTTTTTACACAAATTCACAATATACTCTGACTTGAATTTATGCTTTTCTATATGCCTAAGCATATTTTTATATGTTTTTATGTCATCGTTATATTTTTCAGCCATATTTAAAGTTTCCATTCTATCTTCTCGATTTATCCTTAGAATTATACATTGAATCATAATTAAAAAAGCAGGAATGTAATACGGAATCAAATAAAATATTTTTGGTGCACTTTTATTAATACCAAATAAAGCAGATTTTATATAATAAATTATTCTAACTAGTACTGTTAAGGTGGTTATTGTGGTTATCTTGAACCCTCTCGCCACTTTAGAAGTGGGAGATTCTTATTTATAAAGAAGTTTGCTATTACTTTTAAACCTAACTAAGTAGGAAGCCTTATTCCTTTTGGCGTGTCCAAGGACGCCCTACACTGTAAGCTTTATGCTCCCAGCTTACATTTAAGCTATCTTAATCCTTTTGGGATTCATATACTCGTTGTACATTAAGCAAATGTTCTTTATTTCTGCTTTTCGCATTATGTTAAGAGAACCATTTATATCAGCATTTAATATAATTCCCATTGACGATTTATATTGTCCTCTAGAGGTTCGTTTGCCACTAAAAATATAAGTTCTTTTAATTAGGGCGTCATAAACAGGCATATTATCAGTTGCTAAAAAATCAGCTTTTGAAGTATAGCTTTCCTCTTGTTCTATGAATACAATTTTATATCGTTTGCTTAGATATTTAAGCTTTGCCTTTAACTGACCAATTGGTATATTAACAAAGTTTTGATTATTAACTCTGCCTAGATTAACACCCTTTTGGATGTTTTTGTTAGAACCTACAACAAGCGAGCCAATATCATTAGTTATGCAGTAATCAATAATTAGCCTTGCAGTTTTAGCGAGATAATCATTAACCTTATTACCTCGTTTGTTCCAAAGGTTTCCTTGGGCTTTAGTAGTGCGTGTGATATTTTGTTTATCTTTAATTGATTGCAATTTGCAACTCCGCTTATTTGTACCTTGGTTTATTGATTTAAGCTTTTTACCGTCAATAATAAAAGCTTTGCCAGAATTTGTGGTGCAAGTGCATAAGTTGTCTACTCCTAAATCAATTGCAAGTGTATTTTTTTTATTTAAACTACCTTTGAACTCCTCGATTTCATATGTCCATTGGATTTCAAAGAACCTTGCATCGTTTCTGGGTAGTATTATAATTTTTTTAATTAATTTACTCTTTAGATTTTTTGGCATCGCAATCTCAATTTTGCCATAAAGACTTTTGAAAGCAGCAGACATTGGTACTGCAAATTTATCTGTAGTAACATTGAATTCACAAAATACAATTTCAAATAAGCTATCTTAGGTAAATAACTTGGCATTCTAACATCGCTATATTTGTACTTACCTGCTTTTGCTAATTTAAGTAATCCAAAAAACGACTTAAAATTTGCATCTACAATCTTCATTATTTGCTGGGATGAATTACTATTAAGTATTACGTAGTTTTCATTAGTTTTGCAAACATGATAGTTTTTAATGTAACTTAGGAACTTGTTTTGTGTAAAATAATGTTGCCGTATATTATACAATGCTACATTGTACATGTTTTTGGATAAAAAACATAGTTCTTTAAGTGCTTTATATTCCTTAGCTGACAAATCTTTAAGTTGTTGCTTTTGAACTCCGTACAAGATTTCCTTTTCTTCTTTTTTTGAATTTTGAGGCATTGAGACTCCTCCTTTCACAAGTATATTATAATGATATTATGTCCGTATATAGCTAAAATTATGAGTATATTCTGTATTAATATTATACTTATAAGTAATGAATTTAGTTTTATAAACTGCCCTAAGCTAGACGAAATTCACCACCCACCTATAGAGGATAGGTGTACTCTTTCGCAACAGGATAGAAAGAGATCTTAAAAACCAAACTACTCTATTTTTTAATATATGATTACTTATTTTTTTTGCCCATAAAAAAAGTTCTTTAGGATTTTGTTTGTTGTTGAGCATTATCTTTCCTTCTAACTCAAGTTTTTGTCTAAAATATACTTTCTGCTCAAGTTCTTTAACTGCTGATTGTCTATCATATATTTTTTGTTCATTTTGAGGTTTTTCCGTGAATATTTGTTTTAGACACTGTCTTCCAATATAAGTATAAGCTGTATTTATCCATCGAAATAAAGATCCTTTACCAAAAATATCAAGATCATATGAATAATTATGATTTTCATCTATAAAATCTTCACCGGTATCTTCAAAGTGTATCCAACCACCCTTTAATCTTTTTATGGAAGTTTCATTTATTTCACATAATGCAGCGGTAGACTTTTTTCTGTTTTCTGTGTTTTTTTGCAAATATGCTAAGTAACAAAATAAAACAATTGCAATTAAAATCACTATCTCAAATAAGTAAAACCTTTTCAATCTATATGTTTCTATTAAAATTACAAGTACGAGTACAAAAATAACAAGTGGTAAGGTGCTTATACTATTTACACCTTTCTGTTGCTTCTTAAGTAGTAGTTTATATCGAGCATTTCTCTTTTTATATTTTTCTAGCGCTGTTATCAAAGCATACCCCCCCCATCATTACATAATAATGTGCAACATACACCAATTGCTCATAAATATTAAACTCTCTCTTTCTTGAATTGAATAATCTTATATTTAGGTGGTGAAAATTTCATAAACCAAGTACCAAAATCCATTTTTATCTCCGAGCCAGTTACATTAGAATATTTTATTACCTTATAGCCCAAACCATAGTATTCTATGGACCCTCCATCTTTGTACATTACCATTGGAATTGCAAAAACAGGAGATTTATTTGCTTTTTCTAAACAAAAATCAGTAATAAAAAAAGTTAACACAATAATTAACAATCCACCTATTATAATATTTCTCTTTTTCATCATATAATGACCCCCTTCTACTGTCTTTTTTTGAAATAACTTCATTATCCAATCCCTTAAGATAGTTATTTCTTCATCAATACTGCTTTTATACAATCATTAACATATTTGTTATCTTCAAGTTTATCCTGTACTTTATTTTTCCATTCCTCTTTTTTTAATAAACCCGGTAAATCTCGCCCATACCACTTTTCAACATCTAAGCGTGAGACTTTATATGCTGAACCAGTAAAGTTATAATTTATTACTTGAAGATTATCAATTAGAGCAAATGCAACAGTAGAATTGTATATCAAGGCTTTATTCACCTTATTCTCATTAATATTTGCTATAGTATCCTTATAATTCACTTCTGCTGTTAACTTATTTGGAAATAACTCAAAAGACATTTTAATATTACTTAAAGGCAATTTGTGAAATAAATTAATTATATTGCTCGAATTACCCATATACTCATTTCTATATTTTAGAACATTATTTATGTCGTGTGTTATAGGATTTCGCTGTTGAACCATATACTGGCTATTTTTCTGATTATTCTTTGGTATAACAATAAACTGAACTAGTCCAAATAAGACTATCCCCATTATTGCTAAGCCAATTATTATATTATTCCTCGTTTTCATTGTCTTCACCCACCTCATATTTTAATATTAGTTTTGGAGCTAAATTAAAAATCAATGGAATTATGATTGAAATAAGCGGAATACAGTATCCTATTGCCAGTTTAGCAAATTGATATGGACCTGTTATACTAATTGGTCTTGAGAACCAAATGTTACTTCCAAACTGAATTGCAGTGGTAAACAGAGTATAAACTACAATAAACAATAACCACATAATCCAAGCAATTTTTTTAGCTTTAAACGCCGATTGTATATTAATAAAGGATTTACACTTACGATAGTCAGATTCTTTTTTTGAGTTTAATAGGCAATACTTTATTCCAATTACAATACTACAAATAAAAAGAAATATATTTAATATAAATCCTACTCTAATAATTAAAGCAGGTATTGTTATTATCCATGCTATTATAGAATAAAGCAAAGCTATTTGTATATATTCAAGATTATATTTATTTATATATATTTTTATGTTTCCATCAATAAGGTAATCTATACTGTTAATGCTTCCTTTGGCTTTTTTAATAGCCTCGCTGTGATCCATACCATTTGCAGTTAAATCATCAACCTTTGCCTCAAGGTTACTCAAAACCTCATATTTCAATTCATTAATCTGTTTACTTGATTTATAGTTGCTAAAAATACTATCAACATGATTTTTTAAACTATTCATACCCATTATCCCTCCCTTTTAATAAGTTTATCTATTAAATCTCTTGCTATCTTCCAAGCTGAAAGTGATTTTTCATAATTTTCTTTACCTAGTTCTGTAATCCTATAATACTTTCTTCTGCCACCCTGACTTTCACTTCCCCAATAAGACTCAATAAGTTTTTGTGATTCAAGCCTTTTTAAACTTGTATACAATGAAGGTTCTTTTAATTCGTATTTTCCTTCACTATTTTTTGAAATATCTTTAATGATTTCATATCCATAGTTATCTCCATCACATATTACTCGAAGTATTATTGAATCAATGTTACCACGAATTAATTCACTACTGATATTGATTTTATTCATTATGTTCACCTCGTAATTATACTTTAACGCATATTACTATGTGTGTCAATGTAATATGTATCATATACTAATTAATTTATATAAAATGTAATTTAAATATCTAGTTATTACAAACAGTTCCAATTATATTACTTTCACATTAATGCTATCGAACATTCTTTAAAATGAAATAATAGTAGATTTATGGCAATTATGATATGATTGAATATATATTGTTAGTCTAAATTGTAAAATAACCTGATTAAACTATTCAATATAGTAAGGAGGATTTATATGGAATTTAACCTTTCTACAATCGTTTCTACAATTGTTAACATTGCTATATTAATTGCACTTATAATAGGAATATATAAAGCAATACAAAGTTTTAAAGATTTTTTTAATAGAAGTAAGAATATGGAGAAAAAGATAGATATTATTTTAGACAAATTAGAAAATAAAGAAGATAATTAATATTAAAATTTACATATAATAAGATGTTATCATGTTTATGTTTTTTATATTATTAATTTTAATAATATAAATAAACTCCCTTTTTAATTAAAGGGAGTTCATTTATATTTTCCTATCATAATTTCAAATGTTCTTTTACTGTTAATCAGTTGAGTGCTTTATTCTATTAAAGGTTTAGAAATTTTACTTTCAAATACTTTCTTACTATCAGAAGCACTTATCCATACCCTATGTAATGAAAAAATACCATTCTTTTTAGAGGACCAGCCATTTTCAGTGGTGAAAGCCATTTTGTAACCAGCTTCTTTCACCGCCTCGATTGCACTTTTATTGTACCCACCATAAGGATATGCGAAGAAATTTACTGTTTTATTTAATGTTTTTTCAAGATATTTTTTAGATTCAATTAACGTTTTTAGTTGGTTATCCTTAGAAATCAATTTTAAATTATCATGATGTACAGTATGGCTTTCTATATCTATACCATATTTGTCCATTTCTACAAGTTGTTTGGATGTTAGCATGTTGCTGTGTACATCAGTAAGGGAAGTAATAACAAAAATCGTTGCTTTAAATTTATGTTTTTTTAGAACAGGAAACATATCAGTATAATTATTATCATATCCGTCATCAAAAGTAATGACTACAGATTTTTTAGGTATTGGAGTATTATTCATAAGATACTCATACAAGTTTGTAAGTGTTATAGTATAATAATCGTTTTCTTTTAAATATTCCATTTGCTCCTCAAATTTTTTAATTGGAATACAAATTGGATTACCTTTATCATAGCTAATTGAGTGGTACTCTAGAACCGGGATACTCTTACCATAAGGTTTAATATCAGTAGTATTGTCAAACCCAGGTATTTTAGCGATTTCAATTGGTTTAGGCACAATTACAGGTTTCGCTACAATTACAGGTGTAGCTACAACCGTTGGTTTAACAGGGTTTATTTTTTCTATTGTGGTGGATGTAGTTCTTGAACACCCAACGATAGAGAGTACAAAAATAAATATAAATATGAAATATAATTTCTTTTTCATAGCAACCTGCTCCTTTTTACTATATTTTCATTAAATGGCATAATTCAATACCCGTTACTTATTATATAATATTTTATAAATATATACAATTCAATATTTATGACATGAAACGTCATTATTTAGACATAAAAAATGAACCCAATAACAACAATTGTTATTGGGTTCATTTTATGAATTTTAAACTGATAATTTTGCTATTTTCAGAGCACTTTTCAAGCTTTTAGTTGATGCTATAAAACCTGCCTTATGACAAAAGATAGCATCATCTATTTTTATTATTGAATTTATCTCATCACTTGATTTTCCTCTAATTGACTCAACTAAATCTTTTCTTGCTTCAAAAGTACCCGCTGTTTTCTTTACAGTTTGAATCTTATACTCTGTGTCATTATCACCAGGTGAAATAACAAACAGTACCTCACTGTTTATATCTATTTTAAGTAACTGTTGAAGCCAAGGACAACCCTTTTCCAAAACCATTATTTCATTAACCTCTCTATTTTTAAAACCATTATCTACTATACTTCTCGCTTTTATAACCGAAACCTGTCTACTTATTATTCGTTTTATAATAACAGTCGCAAATCCTACCGCTTCTTCAAATGCATCATCTTTAGAGGAATCATCATCCCATGTAGGATTAAAATTTTGTATAATATCACTTATTGAAGTTACTTTAAATTCCGATTTAGAATCTATACCATTATCTATAGCATCAATTCCCTGCACTAAGGTCTTATCAATATAATCAAAAATTGATATTATATCATCTTCATTAAAGTCTGAATTAAACTTTTGTATTACTCTAGAACCAAACTCTCTCCAAACTAGACCTGAAGCGGCATATGGAATATTATTTTCTCTTATTTCTTTATCTAATTGATGGTGATCGAATTCTCCAAGAGATATGTCATAAACAAAATCTAGTTTTTTAAGTACCTCTTCATCCCTTGTTCTGATTACCTTTATATCTCCTAATAATAATCTAAGTATAGCTGTAGCCATAACATCATCTGCATGGAATTTACCACTATGTGTTCCTAAAGTTTTAATATTCTTTTCATTTATCATCATTTACCTCTTTCGTATTATATTATGAATTAGCCCTTTTAAAAAATAAAGCCTCAAGCTAATTTACTCTAAGCTTAGGCCTTAAATAACATACTATAACTTTAAATTTCTTCACTACCTAGTAATATTGGATTAAGTGGAGTTATCGTAGAAATAGCATGCTTATATACCATCATTTGTTTCCCGTCGCAGTTTAATACTACAGTGAACGTATCAAAACCAGTTACATTGCCCTTTAATTGAAAACCATTTATCAGATATAAATTAACTTGTATTTTATTCTTTCTTGCCTCATTTAAAAATATATCTTGCAGATTATTAGTAAATTTGCTCACAAATGTTCCTCCACAATTGTATTTTAATTTTATAAAAACATTTATTAAGACTAATTCAAATGGTTAAATTACTCTTTATGTATTCTACGATATCATCATCACTACTAAAATCATCTTTATTAATCCAGTTTACTCTTGGATCTTTTCTAAACCAAGTAAGTTGCCTTTTAGCATAATTTCTACTTCCTTGCTTAATCTTCTCTACAGCTTCATTTAAGGATATTTCATCATTTAAGTAATATAATATCTCTTTGTAACCTATACCTTTCATTGATTGCATATCTGCATTATAGCCCATTTTCTTTAATTTTATAACTTCATCAACTAAATTATTTTTCATCATACTATCTACGCGTAAATTTATCCTATTATATAATTTTTGTCTATCCATAGTTAATACAAAATAATGTACATTATAAGGAATATCCAAAATATCTTGCTCCTTTGCAAATTCACTCATGGGTTTACCACTGACCTTGTATACTTCTAAAGCTCTAATAACTCTTTTCAAATCATTAGGATATAGTTTATTATATGTTTTTTCATCAATGCCTTTAAGTAAGTTATGGACATATTCTTTCCCATTTTTCTCTGCAAGTTTTGTAAGATGCTCTCTATATGCTTCATCTTTATTGGTATCAGCAAAACTGTAATTATAAATTAAAGAATTTATATAAAACCCAGTTCCACCAACGAGCATTGGGAGTTTATTTTTGTCAGTTATATCGCAAATGGCCTTCTCTGATCTTTCTTTAAAATCAGCTACGCTAAAAGCAACACTTGGCTCTATTATATCCAATAAATGATGAGGAATTCCTCTCATCTCCTCAAATGAAATCTTAGCAGATCCAACATCCATATATTTATATATTTGCATTGAATCAGCTGATATAATCTCCCCATTTAGTTCTTGTGCAAGTTTTATAGATATTTCTGTTTTACCAATACCTGTAGGACCTGCTAAAATAAATAAATCTTTCATATTTTCACCTTTTCTATTGTATTCTTTTAAACTTTTTTTCTAATTCATTAAGTGTAATTTTTATTATTGTAGGTCTTCCATGTGGACAAGTAAAAGGCTCATCAATGTATCTTAGATCATTAATTAATTTATTCATTTCTAAATCTGATAAGAGATTGTTAGCTTTTACAGCCGCTTTACATGCAAGTGTTGCTATACGAGTATATTTAATTTGTACGGTTTCACCACTACCCATATTTTTCAAGTTATCTAATATCTCATTAAAAAGATTTTTAATATCTGGTTTACCAAGTATTATAGGAACTTCCTTTATAATAATTGTATTTTCCCCAAATTCAATAATATTAAAACCGGTATTATTAAACACAACTACATTTTCACTATAGTAAGCATAATCATCCACACTTAGTTCTATTACAGTTGGTACTAATAAAATTTGAGACACCACCTGCGCGTTTTTAATTTCTTTTTTATATTTCTCAAATAATACCTTTTCATGAGCTGCATGTTGATCAATTAAATAAAGTTCATTATATGCCTCACCAATTATATAAGTTTTATTAAATTGTCCTATAATTCGAAGTTCCGGAAACTTTGAAATTCTAGAAACTTCGTTTGATGTTGTGATTTCACCCGTCTCCTGATTAATATTACCACTTTCTTTGACATTTTCACTTGTGCTTTGCACTTCACTTGCAAATTCACTGCCTGAATTACTTGTAACTTTTGGAAGGCTTGAATGAGCATAAGAAGATTCCATAAAACTAGAAGCTTCATTTTCATTGTTTTGCCTTTTATATTTAAAGTCTATTGGAATTTGAACGCTCTTTTCCAGTTCTTCTTTGACTTTTTCATCTATAATTATTCTATTAAAATCATATACATCTTTTTTTATGGTGTTTTTTTCAACTTCTTTTGCACTAATATTTTCATTCTCATTTCTTTTTTCATTATTATCATTATTTTTATTATCATCTTCTGTAACGTCAAAATTGCCTCTTAGGCTATCCCCAATTGCTGTATGAACTGCATCAAAAACAAACTTAAATATTGCTTTATCTTCCTGAAATTTAATTTCAGTTTTTTGTGGATGAACATTTATATCTATATACTCCGGGAAAATGTCTAAGAATATAACAAAGAACGGAAATTTATTAATAGTCAAAAAAGATTTAAAAGCATTTTCCACCGCGGCGGTAATTAAACCACTTTTAATATACCTTTTGTTAACAAAAATACTTTGCCTATTACGACTTCCACGACTTATCTGTGCATTGCCAATATACCCATGTACAGACATTATGTCATTATACTTTTCAAAACTCGTAATATTATCTGCAACCTCTTTGCCATATATATATCTAATGGTGTCACGAGGCTCTGTAGAACTAAAAGTAGAGAATACCTTTTTATCATTATTTGACAATTTAAAAGAAATTTCATTATTAGCGAGTGCTAGTCTTCCTAAAATATCCGATATTAAAGCGGATTCTCTTTGTGGTGATTTTAGAAATTTTTGCCTTGCTGGTACATTAAAAAACAAATCCTTAACCTCTATCGTTGTCCCAACATTACATCCAACTTCTTTAATGTATAGCACATCACTTGATGACTGAGATATTTCCATGCCAAATGGAGACTCCTTTGTTCTACTATTTAATGTAGTACGAGATACTGAAGCTATACTAGGTAATGCTTCTCCCCTAAACCCTAATGAATGTATTTTATATATGTCTTCAACATATTTTATTTTACTAGTAGCATGAGGTAAAAAAGCTTTTTCTATATCATCTACATGAATACCCGAGCCATCATCAATTACCTTTATATTTTTTTGACCGCCCTCTAATATTTCTATAGTGATATTTTTAGCACCTGCATCTATACTATTTTCCACTAATTCCTTTACTACAGATGATGGCCTTTCTACCACCTCACCTGCAGCAATTTTATTTGAGGTTTCAACTTCTAATATATTAATTCTCATAATAAATCACATCCTTTGCTACTCTTATAATAACTCAGACATCATGATAGTAGCTTCGTTATCATGATAACAACTTTGCCCTATTAACTAATTCATATAACTTATTAAAACCATCCATAGGTGTTAGACTAAGAATATTTATATTTTTAATTTCTTTTAATATATTATCCTTTTCTATATCTGTAAAGCTTATTTGAGTAACCTCGTCTTGCACTATATCAGCTTCATAAGTTACAGCTGATTCTTTCTGCACAATATTTTCCTCATTAACTTTGCCACTTGACTTAATAGATTTATCCATTTTTTCAGTTTTTTTGTTAATAAAGTTAATTTCCGTACTAGTATTATTTTTTTCTAGTGAAATTAGGATCTCATTCGCTCTATTTATTACATCTTTGGGCAACCCTGCAAGTTTAGCTACCTCAATACCATAAGACTCATCAGCTCCTCCAGGTACAATCTTCCTTAAAAATACAATTTCATTTTCAATTTTCTTCACGGCTACAGAATAATTTTTAACGCCCTTAATTATTCCTTCTAGTTTTGTTAACTCGTGATAATGCGTTGCGAATAAAGTTTTACTTCTTAAATTAGTGTTTTTACAAATGTACTCAATTACTGACCAAGCTATACTTAGACCATCATAAGTACTTGTACCTCTGCCTACCTCATCAAGTAAAACTAAGCTTTTATTGGTTGCATTTTTCAATATATTTGATACTTCCCACATTTCTACCATAAAGGTACTTTTGCCTGCCGCAAGATCGTCAGATGCTCCTATTCTTGTAAAGATTTTATCACAGATTGATATATCTGCGGACGCACAAGGAACAAAACTTCCCATTTGAGCCATAATAGTTATTAAGGCTACTTGACGCATATATGTGGATTTACCTGCCATATTCGGCCCTGTTATTAATAGTAATTGGTTATCCTTTTCATCCATATATGTATCATTCTCAATAAAAGTATTCGTAGGCATCATTTTCTCAACTACAGGGTGCCTTCCGCCTATTATGTTTAAAATGCCCTTTTTATTTATCTTAGGCCTAGTATAATTGTTTTCTAGAGCGATTGTAGCAAGTGAACTTAAACAATCTATTTCTGATATTAGCTTCGCTGTGTTTTTCATTCTTTCTATATGTTTTTCAATTTCTTCTCGTATACCTGTAAATATCTCATATTCTATATTTACTAGTTTATCTTGTGCACCAAGAATCTTATCTTCCATTTCCTTAAGTTCAGGAGTAATATATCTTTCTGCATTAGATAAAGTCTGTTTTCTTATATATCTACCCTCTGGAATAGATGGAATATTTAATTTAGTTACTTCAATATAATACCCAAACACTCTGTTGTACCCAACTTTTAGTGATTTTATTCCAGTTATTCTTTTTTCATCACTTTCTAAGGTAGCAATCCATTCCTTGCCATGGGCCTTAGCACGCCTTAACTCATCTATTTCGCTATTAAAACCTTCCTTAATGATATTTCCTTCTTTAATGGAAATAGCTGGACTATTTATAATAGACTTCTCTAATATATTATGTATATCTTGCAGATCATCCAATTCTAAACTTATCTTATTCATTAATTTACTATTTAATATTGATATAATTGATTTTACTTTTGGTATTTTTTCTATAGAGTTTTTTAGAGAAATCAGTTCTTTGGCATTGACGTTTTTCGAAGAAATTTTTCCAACTAACCTTTCTATATCATATATATCAACAAGTACATCTTTTAAATCTTCATGGGTCGTTGTATTATTCTTAATTTCTTCTACAGCCTCTAATCTTTCATCTATCAACTTTTTGTTTATTAAAGGTTGATCTAACCACTTACGTAGTCTTCTAGCTCCCATCGCAGTATTAGTTCTATCTAATACCCATAATAAAGAACCCTTCTTAGTTTTATCTCTTAAAGTTTCTGTTAGCTCTAAGTTTCTCCTAGAATTTGCATCTAAACTTACATAATCTAAAATATCATAGTATTCTATAGTATCTATATGAGAAAGGGATTTTTTTTGTGTATCCATAATATAACTAAGTAGCCCTAAAATGCTGCTTAGTAAAGTTTGCGAGAAAGTTTTCTCACTATAATTATGAAATTGATTTTTTATTATATTATCATTTTTCATAATAAAAAAGTCATTAGGGTATGCAGAATATGACACATTAAATCTTTCTTTTATAACCTTTAGTATTTCATCAGCTATATCTTCTGAGACAATAATTTCTTTTGGTGTAAATTTTGATATTTCATCTAATATGGTAACAATGTTAAGTTTAGTCTCAGTACAAGTAAATTCACCTGTTGATACATCACAAAAACATAAACCACAAAAATTAGTCTCTTTATTAATGTATATGCTCATAATATAATTATTTTTAGTTTCTTCTAAAAACCCAGAATCAGTGTAAGTTCCTGGAGTGATTATTTTAATTACTTCTCTTTTAACGATTCCCTTAGCTAATGCAGGATCTTCTACTTGCTCACATATAGCAACCTTATATCCTTTTGCAATTAGCCTTCCTACATATATATTTGCTGCATGATGGGGTATTCCGCACATAGGTGCTCTTTTTTCAAGCCCACAATCACGCCCTGTAAGCACAAGCTCGAGTTCTTTTGCTACAAGCTGTGCATCATCAAAAAACATTTCATAAAAATCACCTAATCTAAAAAATAAAATGCAATCCTTACATGTTTCTTTTACTTCAAAATATTGTATCATCATTGGAGTTAATGCCATTGCCATTCCCCTTTGTTTTTCTCTGTGATTATATAAATTGCCTTACACACATAAATTGAATCTTTATAAATAATCACAGATATTAAATTAGTTACTATAATTTATTTGTTAGTTTATATTTCTTCACCAAAAAGTGAAAAAGAATGTGAATCTGTTATTAAAACTGATACGAGATCGCCGGCAACATTGCCATTTCCCTCGAAGTTTACTACTTTCCCATTTCTAGTTCTACCAGTCAATTTACTTTCATCTTTTTTACTATAACCCTCGACCAGTACCTCTACAATTTTCCCTACGCATGCTTTGTTTTTTTCTGCACAATTTCTATTAACAACTTCTACTAATCTATTAAACCTCTCATGCTTAACGTCCTCTGGTACTTGATCTAGCATTTCATCTGCTGGTGTTCCCTTTCTTTTAGAGTAAAGGTAAGTAAACGCTAAATTAAATTTAACCTCTTCCATTAAGCTTAGAGTCTCTGCAAAATCTTCCTCAGTTTCTCCTGGAAATCCAACTATTATATCTGTAGTTATTCCTACATTAGGTATTGTATTTCTAATGTTTTTTACTAACTCCAAATATTGCTCTCTATCATAATGTCTGTTCATTTTATTTAGAAGATTAGATGAGCCTGATTGTACTGGTAAATGAACATGTTCACAAATCTTATCACTCTCGGCAATAACTTCTATTACTTCATTAGATAAATCCTTTGGGTGAGACGTCATAAATCTTAATCTCTCCAAATTTTCAATTTTATTGATTTTACGAAGTAACTGAGCAAAATTTATTTCAGGAGTTAATCCCTTTCCATAA
The DNA here is from genome assembly GCF_026650985.1 of Clostridium estertheticum. Classification (GTDB taxonomy): domain Bacteria; phylum Bacillota; class Clostridia; order Clostridiales; family Clostridiaceae; genus Clostridium_AD; species Clostridium_AD estertheticum_C. Next base: position 827,933 of record NZ_CP086239.1, on the reverse strand, counting down.
GAGTTAACATTTTGACCAAGTAAGGTTATTTCTTTATACCCTTGTCCAACCATAGCTGTTATTTCATTAATGATATCTTCGGGATTTCGACTACGTTCGCGTCCTCTTACATAAGGCACTATGCAATAAGTACAAAAATTGTTGCAACCATACATAATTGTAACAAAACCTTTTAAAGTATTTTCCCTTTCTATTGGAATTCCTTCTATAATATTTTCTTCCTTGTCCCAAATTTCAACAATAGATGATTCTCCGCTCTGTATTCTTTTTAAATACTCTGGAAATTTATATGCATTATGAGTCCCAATAATAATATCTACAAATGGGAATTTAGTAATTATATGTTTTGCCATACCATCTTGCTGCATCATACATCCAATAACCGCAATTACAAGCTTTGGATTCTCTTTTTTCATTGTTTTTAAAGCCCCAATATTTCCATCAACCTTTTGTTCTGCGTTCTCTCTAACACAACAAGTATTAAATATAATTATATCAGCAGATCCCTTATCCAATGTTTTTTTATACCCCGCTGGTATTAGCATACCGGATAATTTTTCTGAATCTTCCTCATTCATTTGACAGCCCCAAGTTTCTATATAGTATTTAATTGTTTCATTCATTAGTTCATTCTCCTTTATAAAAAAATATCACTATCTATCATTATATATAATTTATAAACTTTTTTAAAGTCATTTTTACTAATTGGATATAATTAATCATAAATTTATTTTGCTTTAAATATATGAATAAATCAGAATATAATATTAATTGATAATTATGTGTTATAATATATCAAATAATATACATGTTGTTGTGTGTTTTTTATTATGTATATGTCTCCATTACTCGGTTTTTTCTTTCTTAATAAATTTCAGCTTTTAGGATAACCTACCTAAAAGGAGTGATTTAATATGTATGATGCAAAAAAGAATGAAAACATTAAGGATAGACATATGCAGTTTAATTGTATAGGAGATAGAAGTTATTTTTGTATGTGTACTCACAACAATAATATGATAAATATAAAAGTATCCTCTTCTCCTGTAGAAATAATTGTAAAAGAGTTTAGTTAGTTTTTTAATTTGGGATGGGGGGAAATATTATGAATTTATCTAATAGACTGGAATCAATGCAATTTTCAACAATTCGTAAACTAGCACCTTTTGCCGAAGAAGCAAAAAAAAGAGGAGTAAGTGTATATCATCTTAACATAGGTCAACCTGATATACACACTCCTTCTACATTTATGGAAGGAATCAATAACTTCACAGACAAAGTGCTTAAGTATGAAAATTCTCAAGGAATGGATCCATTAATTGAAAGTTTTATAAAGTATTATCTCGAGTGGAATATAAAACTCTCTAAAAGTGAAATACTAGTAACTAATGGAGGTTCTGAAGCCATCCTTTTCGCTTTTATGGCTATTTGTGACCCAGGCGACGAAATTATAATTCCTGAACCATTTTACACAAATTATAATGGGCTTGCAGATTTAGCTTCAGTTAAAGTCATTCCATTTATCACCAAAGCTGAAGATGGTTTTCATTTACCTAGCAAAGAGGAGATTACAAGCAAGATTACAAAAAATACTAAAGCAATAATGGTATCAAATCCTGGAAATCCTACAGGGGTAGTATATACTGAAGCAGAAATAAGAATGCTTGCAGATATTGTTAAAGAAAATGATATATTTTTAATATCTGATGAAGTATATAGAGAATTTGTTTATGATGATTTAAAATATACTTCTGCTTTATACATGAAAGATATCGAAGATAAAGTAATATTGATTGATAGTATATCTAAGCGTTATAGTGCTTGTGGTGCTAGAATTGGTTTAGTTGCATCAAAACACAAATATCTTATGGCTCAGATGCTTAAATTAGGTCAATCTAGACTTTGTGTGCCGGTTATAGAGCAAGTAGCTGCTGCAAACCTAATTAACACTCCTAAATCATATTTTACAGAGGTAAAAAAAGAATATGAGGAAAGAAGAAATATTTTATACAAATACTTATTAAAAATACCAGGTGTCATTTGTGAGAAACCAACTGGAGCATTTTATATAGTGGCCAAGCTTCCTATAAAAAGTGCTGAAGATTTTGCTAAATGGTTATTAACAGATTTTAATTATAATAATAAGACTGTTATGGTTGCACCTGCGCAAGGTTTTTATGCAACTAAAGGACTTGGAGTAAACGAAATTAGATTATCATATTGTTTAAATACTACCGCATTAAAAGATGCTATGGAAATTTTGGGTATAGCAATCAAGAAATATGTTGAATTAAACAAATAATTAAGAATACAAAAGTGGATAGATGTACATCATCTATCCACTTTTATATCCTTAAGTTTTAGTTTTTGCCATGTATAAAATTCTTTTTTAATCCTAAACCCTAGAGAACTATATAAGTTAAATGCAACAATATTATCTGCATCAACATGAAGTGATACTTTAGAAAAATTGTTATCCATAGCTATATTTAGCAAATACTCTAAAAGTACTTTTCCATATCCTACATTTCTATATTTCCCTATTATACCGAAATTGACTATTACTGCTGATTTCTCTTCAACTATAATCTGACCATAACCAATAGGTTCATTATTGCATTTAATGAATATTGCGCCTTTGTCAAAATAATATTCTTGTTCCTCATCATAATATATATCTTCTATATCTATTGGAATTCTGTCATCATTTTTAAATATTTCATTTTGTAATAAACAACGTAATTTTTCATCTTTATTTCTTTTTACTATAGAAAAAGTAATTTCACTGGTCGCAAAGATATTAAAATGTTCAGAGCACTGTTTTTCTAGTTCTCGAAATCCCTTAGTCCTGTTAAATCCTAGCTCACTTAAAATATCAATATTTGCTTTGTTATCTTCACATTCATAGGTTAGTAAACTATTATTTATAACTGATCCAATTAAATTTTTATAAAAATAAGTTAAATTACCCTTTTCTATTACATTCATTGAGTTTATACAGCTATGATATTTATTTTGCTTCTCAAACCATATATATCCTATATAATTATTGTCCTCTATTAGTAGATTTACATTCTTTCTCATAAATAATTTTTGAATAATATTACTGTTATCATACAGAGCAAAAAAATCTTTATTTGATAAACTAAAGTTAGTATTAAATTTATTGATTTCACGAAAATTATCAATGTTTTTTAAAGTTAGACCTATTGACTTACACATTTAGCTTTACTCCATTAATTTTTATTTTTAAATAAGTTTTTATTTTTGTCTCCCTACATTAGTACTATTAAATTATATTATTATTTTTAATTTAGTATTCTGTAATTTCTAAAAATAGATTCATAATTTCTAAGGCCTTTATGACTAACTTATTTTGGGCTACAAATCGTAAAGAAACGTGTATACATAATTTTATGCTACACGTTTCTTCTAATTCATTTTTGAAATAGCCTCTTTAATAATCCAATCTGGTGTTGATGCCCCCGCTGTTACCCCTATTTTCTTAACATTTTTATCTTTTATAAATTCATCTGATATACCTAATAGGTTTTCTACATGAATTGTATTTTCACAATTTTGTTTACATATTTCATAAAGCTTTGTAGTATTGGAACTGTTAAATCCACCGATAACAACCATAGCATCAACATTTTTTGAAAGTTCTTCTGCAGATTTTTGGCGCACTTCTGTTGCACTACAAATAGTATTAAATGCAACTATCTCCTTACTAATTTTTATAATTTTAGTTAATACATTTTCCCAAGTAGCTTGCCTTTCGGTTGTTTGAGCTACCACGCATACTTTATTTGCGATAGTTTCAATATCATTACCACTTTTAAGTATTACTGCGCAGTCGTTACACCATCCATTAATTCCAATAACTTCAGGATGATTTTTATCTCCTACAATGATTATATGATATCCTAAATCATAATATTTTTTTACCTTTTTATGGATATTTTCTACATAAGGACATGTCGCATCTACTATATTAAGATTAGTTTCCCTTAAAATATTTAATGTTTTTTCAGATACGCCATGCGATCTTATAATAATTGTGTCATTATCTTCTAAACTTGTAATGTCTTCAAGCTCTATTGGATATATTAAATTTTCTTTTAAAAAGTTTACAACATCATTATTATGTATAAGTGGTCCAAGTGTGTATATTTTTTTATTATATTTTTCTTTTATTTCTAAAGCCTTGTCCACTGCCCGTTTAACTCCGAAACAGAAACCAGCTGAATCTGCAAGTGTTATTGCTTTCATTTTTTCACCTCAATAGATAAAGTATTTTTTAAATATTTGAATTAATATAAGATACTATTACGTTTACTACTCCATCAATGTCTAAATCCGAAGAATCTATTTCTACAGCATCTGACGCTTTTGTAAGTGGATTAACCTCTCTATGAGTATCAATAAAATCTCTTTTAATAATATCATTTAAAATAGTATTGTAATCAACTTCTATACCTTTTGACATTAATTCCTCATATCTTCTTTTTGCTCTTTCTTCACTACTAGCAGTTAAATAAAATTTAAAAGGAGCCTCTTTTAATACAACTGTACCTATATCGCGTCCATCCATAATAACATTAAACTTTTTTGCTATGTCCTTTTGTAACTTAACAAGAATTTCTCTAATTTCAGGAATAGCTGCATACTTTGAGACATTGTTACTTATATTTGGCATATTTATCATATTTGTTAAATCTTCATTATTAACATATAAACGATCTTCTACAAAATGCATTTCCAAAGATCCCACTAATTTAACTAAATCGTGAACATTATTTTCGGATATATTTGCATCCATAGCTTTTAATGTAACTGCCCTATACATTGCACCTGTGTTAATATACATTAGATTGAATTTCTTACCTATCATTTTGGCTATTGTACTTTTCCCTGCACCTGCAGGTCCATCTATAGCAATAGAAATTTCCATTATAATTCACCCTCCATCAATCAAAACACTACTTTAAGTATAATTAGTCTAACCCTACACTATTTCCAGCTAAATATCCTGTAGATAATGCTATTTGAAGATTATAACCTCCTGTATATGCATCTACATCTATCATTTCGCCTGCAAAATAAAGATTATCTATTAGTTTTGATTTCATAGTAGAAGCATCTATTTGCAAAGTGTCTACACCACCACTAGTTATAATTGCTTCATCAATTGGGCGAAGCCTCTTAATAGTAAGCGGTAAATTTTGAAGTAAATTAACTAAAATTCTTCTTTCCTCTTTAGTAACAGAATTAACCTTTTTATTTTCATCAATATTAGATAATTGAATAATTGTATTAATAAGTTTACTAGGGAGTAAATCAGTTAATGAATTTTTAAAATCTTTATTTGCGTACTTTAAGAAATCGCTTTGAATTCGTTTATCTAGTTGAATTTCACTCAATGCTGGTTTTAAATTAATAAAAGCTTTTAATTTTTCTCCTTCTTTTACATAACAACTTCCACTTAGGACAATGGGTCCTGAAATTCCATAATGGGTAAAAATCATTTCCCCGAACTCTTTATATATACTCTTATTTTTACTATTTGTAATATTAAGTTCTACGTTTTTTAGAGAAAGTCCCTGTAAATCCTTAATCCACTCCTCCTCAAGCTCGATTGGTACAAGTGATGCTTTAGGTTTAATTATATTATGTCCTAAAACCTTAGCATAAGTTAGTCCTTCACCTGATGAACCAGTTTGTGGGTATGATAACCCACCAGTACATAATATAATATAATCTCCATATACATTATTTCCAGAAGCGAGTTCAACGCCAATAACTTTCTGATTATCTCGAACTATTCTTTTCACTTTTGAATTTAATAACACTTCAACCTTTTTGTTTTTTAATGCAATATCAAAAGCTTTTATAATATCCGAAGATTTATCTGACTCAGGAAATACTCTATCCCCTCTTTCTACTTTAAGGTTAACTCCTAGTTCTTTAAAAAAGTTCATAGTATCTTCATTCGTGAAGGAGTATAAAGAACTATATAAAAAGTTAGGATTACATGGTATATTTTCAAAAAAATCACCAATATCCTTAGCATTTGTAATATTGCATCTACCTTTACCTGTTATATAAAGTTTTCTTCCTAATCTTTCATTTTTTTCAATAAGAACCACCTCATGTTTTGATGAAGCCGTAACAGCTGCCATCATGCCTGCTGGTCCTCCTCCAATAATAATTACCTTTGCCACACAATCACTCCCTTATAATATTTACATTTAAAATTTATTATAATATATTTAAACTCATTTTCCGTATATGTAAAACACAACCTCAAAAGAGAATCCCAATGAAAGGATTCTCTTCAAACCGATTGATTAAGAATTTATCTTTCATTCTCTATCCTTATCTTTAAAAGAATAAACTTGATATTCTTCCCATATATCTTCTAAAGTAGAAAATGTTCTTGAAATTTTTTCTTTTTCTCGTAAGCCCACAGCAATAATTAATGCATTAATTACACTAAGTGGTGCTACTAAAGAATCAACAAATGATGCCATATTACTTTGAGCTATTAATGTGTAATCTGCTCTAGTAGCTAATGGAGATAATAAACTATCTGTAATTGCTACAACATTTGCATTCTTACTTTTAGCAAAAGCTAATGCTTCAATTGTTCTTGTTGTATACCTAGGAAACCCTATTCCAATAACTATGTCTTGTTCATTAACATAAAGCATCTGCTCAAATATATCACTGACACCATAAGCAACTACTTTAACATTATCTAAAATAAGATTTAAGTGAAATGCTAAAAATTCTGCAAGTGCTGCTGAACTTCTAAGTCCAATTATGTATATTTTTCTAGCTTCAAATAGTGAATTAACTATATCCTCAAAAGTTTTATGATTAATTTTTTCAAGTGTAGCTCTAATATTTTCCATATCAGCTTTTAATACACCTTTTAATGCATTTTCCTGAGTAATAAAATCATTTGACAATTCAATTCTTTGTACAGTAGTTAATTTATTTTTAATTAATTCTTGAAGAGCTTTCTGTAGTTTAGGATAACCACTAAATCCTAATTCATTAGCAAATCTTACAACAGTAGATTCACTTACCCCTACACTAGTTCCCAATTTAGCTGCTGTCATAAATGCTGCTTTATCATAGTGTTTTAGAATATATTCCGCTATTAATTTCTGGCCTTTACTTAACCGTGGAAATTTAATTTGAATAGTCCTCATCAAATCTTGTTTGCTATCTACCATAATCAACTCAATCCTTCCTATATTAATCCAAATAAATGAAATAAAAATTTCAAAAGATAATAAAATGAATTTTTTATTTCATTTTATCATCTTTTGAAGATATTTTCAACGAATTATTCATTTGTATAATATTTTATTATTCACATCCACCATATAATGAATCCTTAAATTATAAATTCTTCAAATAATTTATTTCATCAAAAGTTAAATTTCTCCATTCTCCCTTTTCCATATTCCCGAGCAAAATATTACCAACAGAAATTCTTTTTAATGCAACAACTGGATGGCCTATAACCTCACACATTTTTCTAATTTGACGGTTCTTACCCTCATGTATTGTGATTGTAGCCCTACAATTAAATCCAATTCTTTTAGTAATCTCAAAACCGGCCTTAGCAGTAATGTATCCATCAATATCCACTCCATTACAGAATGTAGCTATTTCTTCCTCATTTGGGCAGCCTTCAAGTATTGCCATATAGACTTTATTAATAGCCTGCCTTGGGTGAATCACCTTATTATAGATATCTCCATCATTAGTCAAAATAATTAATCCACATGTATCATAATCTAAACGACCTATAGGATATATTCTTTCTTTTGTCTTTACTAAATCTAAAATAGTCTCTCTGCCTTTCTCATCTTTTACAGTAGATACTATCCCTTCTGGTTTATTTAATGCAATGTAAACTTTATTTTCTTCTATATTAATAATTTTATTATCTACCTCTACACTATCTTTTTCAGGGTCAATTTTATTTCCAAGCTCTGAAACTACCAAATTATTTACTTTTACCCTGCCAGCAGTAATTATTTCTTCACACTTTCTTCGTGATGCAACACCACATCTTGCCATAAATTTTTGCAAACGTTCTTCCACTATAACACATCCTAATTTTATTTTTAGTTACTATATAAATATAAATTTTCTATTATAAAATTATTTATGTACTCTTTTGTTAAATAATTTTAAGTCAATTTTATAACCTGTTACTAAATAAAAAACATGATTTAAAATTTAAATTGAAATATATATAAATAAGCCTTCATAAAGGATTATATAAGTATATTAATAAAAAATCAATTGCTGATAAATCATTTTTCATTTTACTTTTGTAATGACGATAAAAGTTGTAATATATTTCCAAGGAAATAAATCTATAAAAATATAAATTATGATTTAATTTAAATAAACAAAAAAATATAAAATCAAGATCATAATATATTTTAACGTTCCTAATGTTATAATATATAGAGAATGTAATATTCTAAAAGGAGGATATATAATGAATTTTATTAATTACTACATGCCAACAAAAATAATATTAGATAAAGAAGTAATATTAAAAAACAGTAATCTATTTTCTTCTTATGGAAAAAAGGCTTTGATTGTAACCGGCAAGACCTCATCAATCAAAAACGGTTCATTAAAAGATGTTACTAATGCATTAGAAAAAGAAGGCATTGTCTACGAGATTTTTAATGATGTAGAAGAAAATCCCTCTTTAGAAACTGTAGAGAAGATTGTAAAACTTGGAAGAACACAAAATTCCAATTTTATTATAGGCGTTGGAGGAGGATCTCCCATTGATTCTGCAAAAGCAGCTGGGGTGTTAATAAATAACGCAAATGCTACAATCCATAATTTATTTGATAATCCAAACCTTAAATCTATACCTGTGATTGCAGTACCTACAACAGCTGGAACAGGAACTGAAACAACACCATATGCTATTCTTACAGATAATAAACTAAAAACAAAACATGGCATATGTCAAAAGGTATTTCCTGATTACGCCATGTTAGACGTAAAATATCTAATGTCCTTACCAGAAAATATAACTGTTAATACTTCTATAGACGCATTATCGCACTTAATAGAAGGTTATTTATCTTCGAAATCAAATACAATGAGTGATGCACTAGCTGAAAAAGGTTTGAAATTATTTGGTGAATGTTTAAATATGATAAAAGAAAAAGATTTTACTTATGCTGTTCGAGAAAAATTAATGTTGGCCTCTACAATAGCTGGCATGGTAATTGCACAATCAGGCACATCTCTTCCACATGGAATGGGTTATGCTCTTACATATTTTCATAATATACCGCATGGAAAGGCAAATGGAGTTCTTTTAAAATCCTATTTGCAATTTTCTGAAAATAAACACAGAGTCAGAAAAATTTTATACTTATTAACTATAGAAAATTTAGATGAACTCGGTGATTTTTTAAATGATATGCTTGGAAGCATAGATAATGTAAGTTATAAAGATATATGTTCCTATGCAGAAAACATGGCATTAAACAAAGATAAATTAAAAAATCATCCCACCCCTGTAGGAAAAGAAGATATACTGAAAATGTACAAGGACTCTTTAAATTTATAGATAGTTTTATTTATCAATAAAATAATAAACAAAACTATTAAAAACAAGGAAGTGTAGATTTTACACAACCTTGTTTTTATATTTTTGTACTAATTGGCGTTTAAATCAATATGACAATATCCTCCCGGATTTTTCTGTAGATATTTTTGGTGATAATCTTCAGCATCATAAAAACAAGAAAGAGGTTGTATCTGAGTAACTATAACCTTTTCGTATTTACTTTGAACTATATCTTTTGTGCTTAATATAATATCTAAATCACTTTTATCAGAGTAATAAATACCACTTCTGTACTGACTACCTACATCAGCTCCTTGCCTGTTAATAGCAGTAGGATCTATTATCCCCCAAAACTTATTTAATATTTTTTCTAGTGATACCAACTTTTCATCATAACTTATTAAGCAAGCTTCTGCATGGCCAGTGTTTCCCATACAAACTTGATCATATGTAGGGTCCTTCTTTGTGCCATTGGCATACCCCACCTTAGTTTCAACAATACCGTCTATTTTTGACATATAAGCATCTACACCCCAAAAACATCCTCCAGCTACAACTATAGTTTTCATTAAAACACCTCACCTTTTTATTATGACTTTTTATATATTATACCACAGTCATAATATTATGTAAGTTATACAATTTGCTGCTTATTATCTAAAAATTTAAAATCCTCAGCTACAACTTCTGTACTATATCGTTTATTTCCATCTTTATCTACATAACTACTACTTGAAAGTCTCCCTGTTATAGCAATTTGACTCCCTTTTTTTAAATATTTACATAAAGTTTCTGCCAAACCACTCCATGCGACGATATTAATAAAATCAGCTTCTGCTTGCATATCTTTATGTTGTACCCTATTAATTGCCAATGTAAATCTAGTGTAAAATCCTTTTCCTTCATTAAAACTTTTAAGTTCCAAATCTCTTGTTAATCTGCCAATTATTGATACATTATTCATTAATTATCTCCTCTTTTCTTAAAAATTTGCATTAGCTAATTAATCGACACTTAATATAATTTTATTTTTACTGTGTAATTAAATAACGTTTTAAGATTATTGACAATAAAAATAATTCTTATACAAACATACGTTCTTTTAGTAATGAAAATAATAGGAATTAAGAATATATTCAGCATTATATCTATCACATAGTTTTCTTAAATAAAGCTTCGCCTTCTCTTTATGTTGCATATCCAAAAGTAGTTTTGCAAAATGCACTTTTTCTTTGTCAGTAACATCGTCTTTAACATACCCCCAAACATGCTCTGCAGTATTTATAAAGCCTCCATCTTCTACATCAATGCTTATTACTTCATCCATATACTCGTAGAATTCCTTAAGACTACATTTTTCATTTACCATTTTGCTACATTCTTTATAATACTTATAATTTCTTTCCATCAAAACATATTTATATTTTGCCCATTGTTTTTCCATAATTGTAGAATTATTTTTCTTATTTGCATTATTTATGTTGTTAATTACAATATTACATTTTATAGCCGAAATATCTTTATCTTTCACCTCTAGCATAATATCAGGATTAAATTCTTTTACTTCGTCATAATATTCTAAAAATGCTTTCACCATTATAGTATTTGAATGTGCTCCTACCTGTTTTTGTAAATTTTGCTGACTATAATGAACTTTTACATTACCATCTTTCTCTTTCCATGTTTTTATTACTTCTTTCATTATTTCTTTTATAGACTCATCTTTTTGATGGTTACACTCATGATGAAGGTTATCGAATATAACTGGTATACCGATTTTCCTGCTCACATAAAGAACATCTTCAATATCGAATATTTTTCCATCATTTTCAATTACAAGTCTATTTTTAACAGAAGATGATAATCTTTTAAAATTCTCAATAAATCTGTTTATAGCTGCATCTTTATCGCCATACCCTCCACCTATATGAAGTATTATTTTATTACTTGAATTCAGACCTAATGAATCTAAAAATTTACTATGATATTCCAAATCTTTAATTGCATTTTCTACAATATCATTTTTCAAAGCGTTGAGCACTGTATATTGACCTGGATGCATTGAAACTCTCATACCACACTTCTTTACAAATTCGCCTAATTCATTTAATTCATTTTTGAAATAATTGTACCATTCAATTTCATTAATACTATGACTTCCAAGCGGAACTATATCTGAGCTTATTCTAAATAGTTTTATATTAAGTTTCTCATTGTTTTCTAAAATTTTTTTTAACCCTATTATATTTTGTTTTACCACATCTAAAAAAATGTCTTTTGAAAATTTTTTTAGTGTAAGTCCTCGTGATGTTCTTTCATTTATTGTTAAGGGTATACATGCGTATCCTATTTTCATATTTTCTTATACTCCTATTTTCTTATACTTATAATTTTTTCAATTTATATTAAATTGCACAAAATTTAGCCTTTATATGTATGCTTAACTCCTATTGCACATTTAAACCGTATCTACGCTTTCTTTAAAGCGAAAAACTAAGTCAAAGGTGTAAACGGAAGCCTGATGTCTTTTCTGCTTATTCATGGTTATTAGTAGGTATATTTAGTTCCGTTATAATAATTAAAATATATCTATTAAATCTCCAGCATTATTTTTCAATTTTTCTACTGAATGAATATACCTATTAGTAGTTGCCAAATTTTTGTGTGACGCAAAATCTCTAACTTTTTCTACCGTAGCCCCTGCAAGTATTGCGAGTGTTATTGCTGTATGTCTAGTAGAATGAACCCGTAAATCTTTATCTATACCTGCATTTTTACACACTTTTTTTATCATATAATTTAAAGTGCTTGCATTTAACTTTTCATTATTTTTCCCATTGCTCGAATGACCAATAAATAAATATTCCTCACCATTTGTTACCTTATTTCTATTTGTCAACTTAATATATTCATTAATCATAGTAAGAACATTTTGTTGTAGTTTTACTATATCTTCTTTACCGCCTTTTCTTCTTACCTTTACTACATTATACCCAGTGTATGTAGTAACATGTTTAATTTTAATATTTATAATTTCAGATTTTCTTAATGCAGTAGTTAACGCAAGAACTAATATTGTTTTATTCCTATGTCCCAATATAGTAGTTGTATCTATACTTTTTAATAAAATTTTACACTCTTCTTTTGTTAAAAACTCAGTTTCTTTATTATTTATCACTGGTTTTTCTTCTTTTAGATTTCCAAATGGATTATACTTAATTATATGAATACCTGTAGAATTATCTTGATATTTTAATAACCACTTATAGAGAGCGCTTAATGATGATACTTTCCGATTTATAGTTGCAGATGACATATTTTTATCCATTAATTTCATAATAAAATTTTGTGTATGTAATATAGTAACTTTTTTAATATCATCTATACTAATATCCGAAATAGAACTCACACAGAAAAAATCTTTTATATCCCTTTCATAACTCTTAGATGTATAAATACTTTTTCTAGATTTAATCTCAAGAAAATATCTTATAAAATTTTCATTGTCTAACATTAGATCTGAATTGTAATTAAATCCAATAATTTCATTTTGCATAAATATTCTCCTTTAATACTTTCACTTTTCTATAAATTTTAAAAAGCTGCAAACAGTACGTTAGCAGCTTTTTAAAATATACAGGTCTTAATTATTCCTCTAAAGAGTTGATTAATTTCACTATTTCTTCTAAAGCTAATTTTTCATCAACACCATTTGCAATAACGTTTACAGCCACATTAGATCCAACACCTAATGATAAAATACCTATCAAACTTTTAATATTGGCTTTTTTACCCATAAATTCTATACCTATATCTGACTTGAAAGAAGCTGCTTTTCTTACTAACAATGTAGCTGGCCTAGCATGCAATCCTTTAGGATTATTAACTATAACTTCCTTTGTTATCAATTTATTTCACCTCAATATCTTATTATTAGTATGAACTAATATAAAACACTTTATATTAGTTCATACCACCATACCATCATAATATCATTAATAAGTATGTAAATCAATTTTAAATATTACTAACAAAACTTTCTATCCTATTAAGTCCTTGCTTTATATTTTCCATGGAAGTCGCATATGATAGTCTAATAAAATTCTCTGCTCCGAATGCTATGCCCGGTATAACTGCAACCTTTTCCTTTTCAAGTAGAAGCTTTGAAAAAGAAATCGAATCCTTTATCACTTTTCCATCGATTAATTTATTTAATATATTACTTATATTCACCATAACATAAAAAGCACCTTCAGGTTCTATGCAAGATAAATTATTAATACTATTTATTCTTTCTACCATATAATTTCTTCTTAATTTAAATTGTTTTATCATACTATGCACATCTTCCTGTTCCCCGCTTAAAGCTTCAACTGATGCATATTGAGCAATTGAATTTGGGTTAGACGTGGTATGACTTTGTATGTTTGACATTAATGCTACGATTTCTTTGCTACCAGCGGCATACCCTATTCTCCATCCTGTCATAGCATAAGCTTTAGAAAGACCATTAATTACTATAGTTCTTAAATAAGCATCTTCGGAAAGGCTTGCTATACTAATATGATCATTAGCTGCGTATAATAGTTTCTCATAGATTTCATCTGATATTATTATTAAATTATTTGTTTTTGCAAACTCAGCAATATCCATAAGTTCTTCTCTTGAATACACTGTTCCTGTAGGATTATTTGGGCTATTTAATATTATTGCTTTAGATTTAGAAGTTATCGCTCTATTAAGGTTTGTAATTGTTAACTTAAATTTATTACTTTCCTCTGTTTCAACAAAAACAGGTACCCCATCCGCGAGTTTAACTAATTCTGGATAACTAACCCAATATGGAGCTCCAATTATAACTTCGTCTCCTGGGTTTAATATAGCTTGCAAAACATTAGCTAAGCATTGTTTTGCTCCAGTTGAAACTATAATTTGATCTGTTATGTAATTTAAATTATTATCTTTTTTAAGTTTTTTAATTATTGCCTGTTTTAGTTCAATAATACCAGACGCCGCCGTATACTTTGTCATTCCTTCGTTTATTGCTTTTATAGCTGCTTCCCTAATATTCTTTGGTGTATTAAAATCAGGTTCACCGGCACCAAACCCTATTACATCAATACCATCAGCCTTCATTTTTTTTGCTTTCGCAGTTATATCTAATGTTAAAGATGTTGATATTTTACCAGCTTTTTTAGATAATACCATTTTTTTACCCCCGATATATATATTAATTGTATGTTTTATATTAACACAATTTTGTTTCTTTAAACAAACTACCTAACTAGTATTGTACTAATATATCATTATTTTTTTATGATGTAAATGGAATAATTTATTCATAATTACAAGTTTTTATATTTAATATGCAGTTAATACTTTGCGCAAAAAAATCCTCTTAAGATTTAGAAATATTCTAGATTTCAAGAGGATTTATTATTATATGTTTTTATTTAGCATAATCAATAGCTCGTGTTTCACGAATAACATTCACCTTAATTTGCCCTGGATATTCAAGTTCATTTTCAATTCTCTTAACTAGATTTCTTGCCATTTCGACAGCACCAGCATCATCAATTACATCTGGTTTAATCATAATTCTGACTTCTCTTCCAGCTTGGATAGCATATGACTTCTCCACGCCTTCATAAGAATTTGCAATTTCTTCTAGTTTCTCTAATCTTTTAATGTATGCTTCTAAAGTTTCTCTTCTTGCACCCGGTCTTGCAGCTGATATAGCATCTGCCGCTTGAACTAGTATCGCCTCGAGAGATTGTAACTCAACATCACCATGATGCGCTGCAATAGCGTTTACTACAATAGGCGACTCATGATGTTTTTTAGCGATTTCTGAACCTATAAGTGCATGTGGTCCTTCAACTTCATGATCCACAGCCTTACCTATATCATGAAGTAACCCACATCTTTTAGCAAGTGTTGGGTCAATTCCAAGTTCCGAAGCCATAAGTCCCGCTAAGTATGAAACTTCTATTGAATGCTTTAATACATTCTGACCATAACTAGTTCTGTATTTTAGTCTTCCAAGTAGCCTAATAATCTCAGAATGAAGCCCATGAACTCCCGTTTCGAAAGTTGCTTGTTCTCCCTCTTCTCTTATATCGCTATCAACTTCTTTTTTAGCTTTTTCTACCATTTCTTCAATTCTTGCAGGATGAATTCTTCCATCCACTATTAGCTTCTCAAGTGCAATTCTTGCAACTTCTCGTCTTATAGGATCAAATGCGGAAAGAATTACTGCTTCAGGAGTATCATCTATTATTAAATCTACGCCCGTAAGTGTTTCTAGCGTTCGAATATTTCTACCCTCTCTGCCTATTATTCTTCCTTTCATCTCATCATTTGGAAGAGAAACCACATGAACTGTCGTTTCTGCAACATGATCAGCCGCACATCTTTGAATAGCATAAGTAATAATTTCTCTTGCCTTTTTATCTGCTTCTTCTTTAGCTTTAGTTTCAATTTCTTTTATCATAATTGCAGCATCGTGTTTAATTTCTTTCTTTATTTCTTCTAACAATACTTGTTTTGCTTCATCCGATGTTAATCCTGATAGTCTTTCTAATTCTCCCCTTTGTTTTGTGTATAAATCTTGTACACTTGTTTCTACAGTCTCAATCTCTTGTTGCTTTTTATTAAGATTTTCTTCTTTTCTCTCTAGCACATCACCTTTTTTATCTAAAGATTCTTCTCTTTGGATATTTCTTCTTTCTAACCTTTGAACTTCATTTCGTCTTTCTCTTGATTCTTTTTCTAAATCAGTTCTAAGTCTGTGAACTTCTTCCTTCGCCTCTAAAATAGCTTCTTTCTTTCTTGTCTCAGCTTCTTTCGAGCTATCATCAAGAATTTTTTTAGCTTCTTTTTCAGCCTCAGAAATATTTGCTTGAGATTTATTTTTTCTAGTATAAATTACAACAAAAACAACTAACGAAGCAACAATCAAAATAGCACAAACTGCTATGAAAATTGGTAAACCTTTAGTATTCATCGATTATCAACACCTCCCTTGCTTATTTCAAATCTATTTAAGAGTAAATATGAAAGCTAGAAAAGGTGCTATATTTATTTAGTTGGTAGCAATTAAAATATGCAAACCAGTATTTGTATTTATTTTATATTACTTTTCAATTAATGTCAAGATTATAAGAATTAAATAATCTATTTATCGTTATATATCCAGTACTATAATAATATTCTTTAGTTATATGTATTACTTATAGATTTAACTAAAATCATATAAAATTAATAAACAAATAATTAATAATTGATTAAAGAAAAAAGCAAGTATAAACTTGCTTTATTCTTCCTTCTTACTAGCTTCCTTTTTAGTTACTTCTTTTTTATTAATTTCTGGATTATTGTATAATGGCAAATTGTGTTTTGCTCTTATTTTGTTTTCTATTTCTAGCATAACAAGGGGATTCTCTGCGAAATATTGTTTTGAATTTTCTCTTCCTTGTCCAAGACGTATATCTCCATAGGAAAACCATGCCCCACTTTTTTGTACAATTTCTTCCGTAACACCTATATCTAGGACATCACCCTCACGAGATATACCGTGACCATACATAATATCGAATTCAACTTTCTTAAATGGAGGAGCTACTTTGTTCTTAACAATTTTTATTCTTGTTCTATTACCCATAAATTCGTCACCTTGTTTAATTGTATCTATTTTTCTAATATCTATTCTAACAGATGCATAAAACTTAAGTGCTCGACCACCAGGAGTTACTTCTGGGCTACCAAACATTACTCCAACTTTTTCTCTTAATTGATTTATAAATACAAGAACACATTGAGACTTATTTATTGAACCTGCAAGTTTTCTTAAAGCTTGAGACATAAGTCTTGCTTGCAGTCCTATATGAGAGTCTCCCATCTCGCCTTCAATTTCAGCTTTAGGTACTAATGCTGCTACTGAATCCACAACAATTACATCAATAGCTCCAGAACGCACTAGCGCCTCTGTAATCTCCAAAGCCTGTTCACCAGTATCTGGTTGTGAGACTATTAAATTTTCTATATCTATTCCTAATGCCTTAGCATATTCGGGATCTAATGCATTCTCTGCATCTATAAATGCAGCTGTTCCACCATTTTTTTGAGCTTCTGCAACTATATGGAGTGCAACTGTAGTTTTACCTGAAGATTCTGGTCCAAAAACTTCAATCATTCTTCCTCTAGGTACTCCACCTATACCAAGTCCTATATCAAGTCCTAAACAGCCAGTAGAAATGGCCTCTACATTTAACTTACTATTTGCTCCGAGTTTCATTACAGAACCTTTTCCAAATTGTTTTTCTATTTGACCCATAGCAATTTCTAATGCTTTTAATTTTTCATTATTCATAAATTTCCCCTTTGGGCTCACCATCCTTCATCGACGAACGTTTGTTCCATTGTAAGTATACACTATTTATTTTACATGGTCAACATACATTACAATATAATATTTCCAATTTTGTAACACTATAGTAAGTACTTATTTTTATTATTAACACTCTTTAATAATTTAATCACTTATCAACTCTAATTGTACCTTTATTTTTTACAAAATAATCAACACCTGATATTATTGTAATAATTACTGCCGCACCCATGAAAACATCAGTGAATATATTTAATGTATTATTCACATAAGATAAATTTATAAGAGCTGTTATTATAGCTACTATTTGAATAACGGTTTTTAGTTTTCCCCACTTACTAGCCGCAATCACTTTTCCTTCTGACGCAGCTATTGTTCTAAGACCTGAAACCGCAAATTCTCTAGCAATTATAATCATAGCTACCCACCCATACACTATATGAAGTTCTACTAATGATACAAGCGCCGCAGTTACTAATAACTTATCGGCTAGTGGGTCCATAAACTTTCCAAAATTAGTTATTTGATTTCTACTCCTTGCTATATACCCATCCAATTTATCAGTAAGAGAAGCTACAATAAAAATAATTGTAGCAAGTTCTCTTCCATAAGGTATACCTTTAGCTGCTATAAAAAGTAGAAATATAGGCACTAAAAAAATTCGTATCATTGTAAGTTTATTCGCAAGATTCATAGCACACAACTCCTATTAAATCATATTCTAAAGCTTTAGTAACTTTCACTTTAACAAATTCTCCCTTATCATAAACTTTATCGGATTCAAAGAAAATATTACCATCTACTTCCGGTGCCATTTCATAATTTCTACCATAATAAGTTTCACCATTAAAACCTTCTACTAAAACTTTATAAATCTTTCCTATTTTTTTATTATTAATTTCTTTTGATATACTTTGTTGCATGATCATTAATTCTTCTTCACGTTTAACTTTTATTTCTTCTGAAATTTGATTTTCCATTTCGCAGGCTTCAGTCCCCTCTTCCTTAGAGTACTGAAAAACCCCTAGTTTATCAAACTTGGTTTCTTTAATAAATTGTTTCAACTCATCAAAATTTTCCTGAGTTTCTCCTGGAAATCCTACAATTAGAGTAGTTCTAAGTACTAATCCCTTAATATTCTTTCTCATCTTATTTATATTTTCTGTTATAATACTTTTCCGGCCTTTTCTTTTCATTAATTTAAGAATATCATCACTTATATGTTGGATTGGTATATCTACATATTTACAAACTTTATCATTTGAAGCTATTTCATTAATTATTTCATCTGTTATTTCTTCTGCATAACAATAAAGTACTCTAATCCACTCAATTGTGCTTATTTCAGAAATTTTACTAATAAGTTTGTGTAAGTTCTTTTTACCATAAAGGTCAATTCCATATCTAGTTGTATCTTGAGCTACCAATATAATTTCTTTACATCCATGTTCACTTAATTCCTTTACCTCTTGTAGTATATTTTCCATCTTTCTACTTCTATATTTTCCTCTAATATTGGGTATTGCGCAATATGTACAAGCATTATCACACCCTTCTGAAATTCTAACATAAGCAGAATAGGTTTCTGTAGTTAATACTCTTTGTCCTTCATTGATGTTTTCATCACTATAACTACAATATTGTACTTTAATTTTTTTTAAAAGCACCTCTTCTATACTACTTAATAACTTGTTATAATCGTTAACGCCGAGCATAATATCAAGTTCCGGCATAAGTTCAAGCAGTTCTGAGCCATAACGTTGAGTTAAGCACCCCGTTGCAATTAATACTGTACACTTATACTTTTCCTTATATTCAGACATTTCTAGAATAGTGTCTATTGACTCTTGTTTTGAAGATTCTATGAATCCACATGTATTTACTAAAATTATATCTGCTAGTTTAGGATCATTTGTCATATTATATCTTTCACTTAAACTACCTATTATAATCTCACTATCAATTCTATTTTTATCACAACCTAGATTTATAACTCCAACTTTCAATTTTTCCATAAGTCAGCCTCCTTGTTTGTCTCTGCGGGTAAATCCCATTTATTAGCTTTTTTTCTCATTGTTTAGTTCTTAAAACAGATAATAACTATTAACCTATTATCCTTCTATAATTGTATACATAAATTATTGTAAATGTGATTTACAAATTAAACAAGGGTATTTGCAATTATTCTTACAAAAATTTGTTTTATTAATTTTTAAGTTCAGCATTACTTACCAATATTTCCCTAGGTTTACTTCCATTTCTACCAGATATAATCCTACGTTCCTCCATTTGTTCTATAATTCTTGCTGCTCTATTATAACCTATTTTTAGCTTACGTTGCAATAAGGAAGTGGATGCTTGACCATTTTCAACAACTATTCTAATTGCTTCATTTAATAATTCGTCAATGCCTTCATTATCATCTTTCTTTACCGAACTACTTTCTATTTCATCTATTATTTCCTTTTCATAATTCACCTGGGTCTTCTGGTCTTTTATAAAATTAACAACTCGCTCAACTTCTTCTTCCGATACAAAAGCTCCTTGTATTCTAATTGGTTTAGACTCTCCAGACGGATAAAAAAGCATATCTCCTTTACCAAGTAATTTTTCTGCACCAGCGGAATCTAAAATTGTTCTTGAATCAATTTGACTTGAAACTGCAAATGATATTCTTGAAGGTATATTAGCCTTTATCACGCCTGTAATAACATCGACCGAAGGCCTTTGCGTAGCAATTACTAAATGCATACCTGCCGCTCTTGCCATCTGTGCGAGCCTACCAATATACTCTTCTACATCATTTGCACAAACCGTCATTAAGTCCGCTAACTCATCAATTATTATAACAATCCATGGTAATTTTTCTTCAAGAATGCCTTTATTAACTAATTCATTATATCCCTCAATACTTCGCACATTATTTTCGGCAAAACTCTTATATCTTCTTGTCATTTCATTCACAGCCCAATTTAAAGCACCTGCTGATTTTTTTGGATCCGTTACAACTGGTATTAATAAATGGGGTATTCCATTATAAATATTTAATTCAACAACCTTGGGGTCAATTAGTAATAACTTAACCTCTTCTGGGGAATATTTATAAAGTAAACTTATTATTAATGAATTTATGCAAACACTCTTTCCGGAGCCCGTAGCCCCCGCTACTAATAAATGTGGCATTTTTGTTAAATCTGAAACAACGCAATTACCACCTATGTCTTTTCCTAAACTAAAAGACAAATTTTTGTTTGTTTCTAAAAATTCATTAGACTCTATTACTTCTCTTAAGTACACTGCGCTTAACTCTTTATTTGGTACTTCAATTCCTACAGCTGCTTTACCGGGTATTGGTGCTTCAATTCTTACACCCGATGAGGCTAAATTCAATGCAATATCATCTGCTAAATTCACAATCTTGCTCACCTTAACCCCAGCATTTGGCTGAAGTTCGAACCTTGTAACTGAAGGTCCTTTGGTAACTTGAATAACTTTTGCTTCAACTCCAAAGCTACTTAATGTCTCTTGTAATTTATTCGCATTATTAAGTAATTCTTTTTTATCATTTTTATTCATTTTAGAAGTAATATTTTCATTTAATAACTCTAAGGTAGGATATTCATATTTATAGTTTGGCTTTATTTGCACACTATTTAATTGAATTTCTTGTTCAAGCTCTTGCTTTATAGAATTATCTATGTGCTTTACTTTTGTTCCTCTTGCATTATCACTCTTATTAATATTAGAAACTTCATCCTCATTCGGTACTTGCTCTTCCGTTTCAATATCATTTGATTTTATAAAATCAATTATTTTAATTTTGTTGCTAATATCTTTAATAAATTTGTTTTTTCCTTCACTTGAAACTGCTAATTCTTCTTGACTATCATTATTTTCTATATATAGCTCCTTACTATCATTTTTATTAGTATCTCTTTTAGTTATGAATCTTTCCTTAAAATACATAAATACATCATTTAGCGATACGTTTAATATTATAATTAAACAAATTACATAAATTGCAATAAATATTATACAACTTCCAACAGCACCAAATAATGTGTACATTGGTACATCAATGGAATAACTAATAATACCCCCATGCAAAACACTTGATGATTTATATATTTTATTTATTCCAAGTAAAAAATTTCCTTTAACATAGTACTCATCTAAAGTTAACATTTGTATAAATAGCAATGTGTTCATTATAGTAAGCATTATCCCATAAAACTTTTTACTAAAATTTATCTTACCTTTCTTAACAATATCACAAAAACCTACAAATAATATCAAAAACGGAGAAAGATATGCACCTAACCCCAAAGTCGCAAAAAGTAGATGATTAATAAAATTACCAATCATACCTGATATTGAATTAGAACTTGAAAATATAGTTGAGAATATGCTTAATAACATTAATACGCCTATTGTTATTAAGATAATTCCAAAAATTTCACTATCACTGTCTACAATCTTAGAACCTTTAGATTTAGTTTTTTTTCTGGCCAAAGTATCACCTCAATTTTTATTAGTTCTATCTTTATTATTTCTACAAACATTATAAATTCCCTTTAACTTTAAATAGATTTATAAATGTATTTTAAACTACTTCTATAAAAATTACCATTAGAATCTATTCGTTATAGTAAACAGTCAATAAAAACAGATATAAATAGGTCATTTAGACCTATTTATATCTGTTTTTATACTTTATCTATCATTTCATTTAATTTTGATAAAGCTTCACTTATTCCACCAACTTCATCTATTAGTCCATTATCCACTGCTTGTTTTCCTATGAGTATAGTACCCATATCATTTAAAAGCTCATCAGTTTGAAGCATTAATCTATTTACCGTTTCCTTGTCAATCTTTGAGGTTCTAATAATAAATTCTGTGATTCTCTCTTGCATTTTATTAAAATACTCAAAAGTTTGAGGTACTCCTATGATTAAACCATTCATTCTTATAGGATGAATTATCATAGTTGCAGATGGAGAAATAAATGAGTACTCAGCAGCTGTTGCCAGTGGTATGCCTATTGAATGCCCTCCACCGACTACAAGCGACACTGTTGGCTTACTTACGCTGCGAATCATCTCCGCTATTGCAAGACCTGCTTCCACATCTCCTCCTACAGTATTTAGGACTATAAGAATACCTTTTACTTTTTCATCTCTCTCCATAGCAATAAGTTCTGGGATAACATGTTCATACTTAGTAGCCTTTGTTTGAGGAGATAACATCATATGTCCTTCTATTTGTCCAATAATTGGTAAAACTTGAATTCTATCATCCTGAGTTGCAACATTAGTTGTTCCAAGTTCTTTGATACTTTCTACCTGATCATTATTCTTATCTTCATTGTTTTTTTGAGTTTTTAACATTTGCATTCCTCCTAATTCACTTTATTTTGTGCATTAAGAGAAACTATATACATTTTTTAACCTAATTTAAATTCTCTATGTAGTGCAATAATAGCTTTTTTGGCATCTCTTGTTTCTACAAGACACCATATTGTCATATGAGAATCCGCTGTTTGTAATACTTCAATTTTTTGTTTTGTTAACGCCTTAAGTATTCTCGCCATAACACCAGGTATACCTCTCATTTTTGAACCAATAATTGCAAGCTTACTACAATCCTTCACAAAAGAATAAGATATATTAAGTTCTTTTATTAAATCAGTAAATTTAGTAAAGTCCTTTTCATCAATAGTAAATATTTTCTCTTTAGGAAAAACATTTATAAGATCTATACTTATAAGGTTTTCAGCTAGAATATCAAAAAGATCATCATAGCTAGAACCTGAATTTTTAGTTACTTTTATTTGAACCCTATTATTCATATGTGTAATTCCTGTAATTATATTATCATCTTCTTCACTTTCAAAATTTGAAATTACAGTTCCGTCGCATTCATTCATAGTATTTTTTATTACGAGTGGTATATTGTATTTTTTACATATCTCCACTGCTCTTGGGTGTATAACCTTTGCTCCTTGATCCGCAAATTGAAATATTTCATCATAACTTATTTTCTTTATTAAAGTTGCCTCAGAAACTATTCTTGGATCCGCTGTCATAATTCCATCTACATCAGTGTATATTCGAACCTCTACTGCGTTAAGCGCCGCCCCAAGCAGTGCAGCTGTAACATCACTTCCGCCTCTACCAATGGTCGTAACATAGCCCTTGTCATCCATACCTTGAAATCCTGCAACTACAGGAACCTTTCCGTTTTTCAAAATACTTAATATCCTTTTTGTATCTACATTAAGTATCGCAGCATTTGTATAACTACTATCTGTAATTATACCTGCTTGTCCCCCAGTTAAAGGCACAACATCAACTTTATTATTATTTAATTCATTACACATTACTACAGTGCTTATAATTTCACCACAACTCATTAGCAAATCTATTGCTAATGGATTTGCACCTTTAAAATCATCGTCTATTTGTGATAACAGTGTATCGGTAGCATAAGGCTCACCTTTTCTTCCCATAGCCGAAACCACTACCACGGGAAAATACCCCTTAGCCTTTGCATTTATTACTTTACTTGCTACAAGCTTTCTTTTTTCCTTAGTTGAAACAGATGTACCGCCAAACTTTTGAACTAATATCTTCATTTCTGACCTCCTGGAATAATAATTGAAATATCGTTAAACATGAGATTTTTTTAATAATTCATTATCAACATCAATAATTATAGTTCTAGACCCTATTTTTTTAACATATTCCCAAGGAACTTCAATAATATCGTTATTTCGAAAAAAGCTGAACTTAGAACTGCCATCATTTATAATTAAAAATTTTAAAAAGCCATTTTCATCAATAACTACATCATTACTACCTAAATTGCTATATTTATCACCATCATTAATATTTATGATTTCATATCTTTCCATTTCACTATACAGTTTTACATTGTCTTCCATATAAACATCTCCTTAACACTTCTCATAAAATACTATGGATTATATTAAGGAGATATTCCTTATTTTTATATTTTATTAAATAATCTACTTATCCATAGAAATAACATTACCATCAAAAACCTTTTTAAGCATTTCATTTTCTCTTCCTACATATGACGAATTTATTATACCTATTTTGAAGGTCTTTTCCATTACAGCGTTTACCTTTATCATATCTATTTCATCTATTTTTTGTAATATTTCTTCAGGCGTATTTATTTTGTCCATAAACAGCGCTGATTTTCCATTGCTAAACATTCTGCTACTTGTGCTTTCAAGCCCTAAAATGTAGCTACCCTTCAACTGTTCCTTAGCTTTACTTAATTTTTCATTAGTGATCCCTAGTTTCGCAAAGTTACTAACTTCTTCTTTTATAACATCAATAGCAACTTGTGCATATTTGGGATTAAGCCCAGCATAAATGCTTACAACTCCTGTATTTTTAAATGCTGATATATAACAATAGATAGAATAACATACCCCTAAATCTTCACGAACTTTTTGGAATAATAATGAAGACGCTCCACCACCAAGTATATTGCTTAATAATATTAATGTATAAATATCATCTTCTCCAAGACCTACACCTGGGATTCCTAAACTTATATGAAGTTGCTCAATATCTTTTTTTCTAAAATAATGGTTATTAAATATTTTTGGGCTACTATATTTAGTAATCTGCTTATTTTTATAGCGCCATTTACCAAAATATTTTTCAACAAGACTTTCTATATCTTCCATATTAAATTTACCAGAAATAGATATTACTGAATTTTCTGGTATATAATACGAATCTATATAATCTACTATCATTTTTCTATTAAAAGAATTTACAGTATCTATTGTCCCTAAAATTGGTAACGAAATAGAATCTGATTCCCAAATTGCTTTTGTATGCAAGTCTGCTAAAACATCCTCTGGTGAATCCTCACTCATATTTATTTCCTCAACAATTACACCTTTTTCCTTTTCAATATCTTCTTCACAAAAGGTACTGTTGAATAACATATCCGAAATAATATCTAATGATAAATCAAGGTGAGTGTCTAATGCTTTTATATAAAAACATGTAGCTTCCCTACTTGTAAACGCATTTATTTGACCACCGACATCTTCAATGGTTTCAGCAATTTGTTTTGCAGTTCTAGCTGTCGTTCCTTTAAAAAGCATATGTTCAATGAAATGTGATATTCCACTGTTAACTGTATTTTCATTTCTAGATCCATTTTCCACCCATAAGCCTACACTTACAGAATTCACATATTCAATATTTTCAACTGCAATCCTTAAACCATTATCTAACTTAATCAAATTATACATATGCGCCTCTCCTTAGTGAGATTTTATATTTATTATGTGCATATTAGTGTTTTTTATTTAAAAAAAATAAAAAGGCACCTAAGCCCCTCTATTATTATTCATTCAATTTTTTTTCATTCTCTTTTTTTTCATTTTCGCTATCTTTCATAGCATCTCTTCTTGAAAGATTTACTCTTCCCTGATTATCTATTTCCATTACTTTTACTAATATTTCATCGCCAACCGATACAATATCTTCTACTTTATTAACTCTCTCAAAATCAAGTTTAGAAATATGAACTAATCCTTCTTTATTAGGTAAAATTTCAACAAATGCTCCAAAAGCAGCAATCTTAGTTACTTTTCCTAAATATATTTCTCCAACTTTAACAGATTTAGTTAACTGTTCAATTATTTCCACTGCTCTATTTGCGCTCACGCCATCATTAGACATAATTACAATTTTTCCATCATCACTAGTATCTATTTTAACACCAGTTTCTGCTATAATTTTCTTTATAGTTGCTCCACCTTTACCTATTACATCCCTAATTTTGTCAGGTGCAACATTTAGTACATACATTCTAGGAGCATACTTTGACATTTCACTTCTTGGAGCAGCTATACATTCATTCATTTTTCCAATTATATGAAGTCTAGCTTTTTTCGCATCTATAATTGCAGTTTTAATGCAGTAATTAGATAATCCATGAAGTTTTGTATCAACTTGTATAGCTGTAATACCATTAACAGTTCCAGCTACTTTAAAGTCCATATCACCAAAGAAATCTTCTATACCCTGAATATCAGTTATAACTTTTTCTTTAGATAAATCATCATTTGTAATTAGTCCCATTGCAATTCCAGCTGCAGGTCTCTTAATTGGAACTCCAGCATCTAATAGTGCCAAAATACTTGCACTTACGCTCGCTTGAGATGTTGAACCATTAGAACTTAATACTTCTGATACCACACGAATTGCATATGGAAATTCTTCTACAGATGGTAAAAGTGGTTCTACTGCTTTTTCAGCTAGTGCTCCATGTCCGATTTCTCGTCTTCCAGGTCCACGCATTGGTTTAGTTTCTCCTACGCTATAAGCTGGAAAATTATAATGATGCATATATCTTTTAGTATCTTCATCACTTATTCCGTCTAGTATTTGCGCTTCCTTTAATGCTCCAAGTGTCGCAACTCCCATAACTTGAGTAAGTCCTCTTGTAAAAAGACCTGTTCCATGAGTTCTTGGAAGTATTCCTACCTCACAACTTATTGGTCTAACTTCATCAAAAGCTCTTCCATCAGGTCTTCTATTTTCATTTAACATCATATTTCTAACTATTTCTTTTTGAATATTATAGAAAATTTCACCTATATCTGATTTTTTATCAGCATACTTTTCATCAAATTCAGCGCTTATTTTTGCTTTAATTTGATCAACCATTACATTTCTCTCATCTTTATCCATTATGTACATTGCTGTCTTCACCATATCAAATGAGAATTTTCTAACTTCACTTTCGAGAGTTTCATCTATTTTTTTAAACTCAGGAATGTTTTTTTTCTTTCCAAATTTAGCTACTGCTTCTTCTTGGAAAGCTACTATTTTTTTACATGCTTCAAAAGCAAAGTCGATTGCAGCTATCATTACATCTTCAGCTATTTCGTCTCCACTAGCTTCTATCATTGTTACATTATCTTTTGTAGCACAAACTGTAAGCTTCATAACACTTACTTTTCTCTCGTCTGCTGTTGGGCTTAATATGAATTTACCATCTACTAAACCAACTGAAACCGTTGCGACAGCATCAGTAAAAGGTATACTTGATATACATAATGCAAGTGATGCTCCATTCATAGCAAGTATTTCAGGTGAATTATCTTGTTCAACTGATAGTACTGTACAAACAATTTGAACATCATTTTTATAACCTTTAGGAAATAATGGTCTTAGAGGCCTATCTATACCCCTTGCAGTTAAAATTGCTCTTTCTGATGGTCTTGCTTCTCTTTTTATGAAGCCACCTGGAATTTTACCAACAGCATAAAGTTTTTCTTCATATTCTACACTTAATGGAAAGAAGTCGATACCGTCCCTAGGTTTTTCTGAAGCATTTGTATTAACTAAAACTACTGTCTCACCATAACTCATAAAAATTGCACAGTCTGATAACATTCCAACCTTACCATATTCAACTTTAAGTTTTCTCCCTGCTACAATCGTTTCTATAGTATGAATCATATATTTGCCTCCCCTCAATTTAAATTACCAATATTTTTATAAATATTGGTAGCTAATCGTATATATTTTGCCCTAACCTAAAATAATAGAGCGGCTAAGCCGCTCTGAATTATTTTCTTAGTCCGAGTTCTGCTAGAATTGCACGATATCTTTCAATATCTTTGTTCTTTAAGTAACCTAACATACCTTTTCTTTGACCAACCATCATTAACAGACCTCTTCTTGAATGGTTATCTTTTTTGTGAACTTTTAAATGCTCATTTAACTCTGTAATTCTTTCAGTTAAAAGTGCAATTTGTACTTCTGGAGAACCTGTATCTCCTTCATGTCTTGCATGTTTTACCATTATTTCTTGTTTTGTAATCTTTGTCATTTTACAACACCTCCGAATAAAATCCCCATATTCCAAGTAGACCGTTGGTGATTCGGCTAACTTAGCATAAGGTTCAAATCAATTATAACAAACTAAGATTAAATTGTAAATTAATTTTTACATCTTTACGTTTATTATTCTATTTTTTGATTATAAGCATACTCCTTATCTTTTACAAGCTGCTGCTTTAGTTCCTCTATAGTATTAAATTTAACTTCATCTCTTATTCTGTTTATAAAGTTTATTTTAACTATCTCACTATAAATTTGCTTGTTAAAATCTAAAATATGCGTTTCTACTGATAATTTACCACCTTCTACAGTAGGATTGTATCCTATATTGGTTATAGCTTTATAAAGATAATTATCATATTCAATTATAGTATAATATACCCCTCCCTTTGGAAGAATATATTCCTTATTATAATTTAAATTTACAGTTGGAAAACCAATAGTTCTACCAAGTTGTTTACCAGTAATCACTTTTCCAATAATAGTATGTGGACGTCCTAAAAGTTCATTTGCTTTAACAATATTACCCTCAGCAATTAGATGACGGATTTTTGAACTACTTACAATTTCATCATTGACACTAATTGCATCACAAACATATAGATTATATCCAAGTATTGTGCTATATGCCTTAAGCATTTCTACATCACCTAGATTCTTATAACCAAATCTATAATTAAAACCAACAATTATCCCCTTCGCATTATAGCACTTAACCATATTTCTTATAAATTCTTCAGGGGTTATCTTCATAAAATCTTTATCAAAATTAGCTAAATTAACTATATCTATACCTGTGTCTTCCAGTAATTTTATTTTAGTATCATTATCCATTATAAGTTTTGGGCAAATTTCTTTATTAATAACAGACAATGGATGATTTTTAAAAGTACAGATCATACTTTTAGCATTATTTGCTTTTGATAATTCCACTGTTTTATTTATAAGGTGCATATGTCCCAAATGTAGTCCATCAAAACTTCCGAGTGCAATAAAAGTTTGATATTTAAGATTAGTTTTAAAATTATCTTCTATAATTAACATTTTAATATACTCCTATATAAATGATTTTATTAATCTAACACCATCATCACTTTTATCCGCAATTCCAATAAAATCATTATCATTATTATATATACTATACATAATGCCAGATTCAAACTTACAAATTAGTGCCTTATCCTTTACTATAACACCATTTAATAAGAACTTAACAAATCTATCCTCTATGGTAATTCTAGCATTCGCACTAAAAATAGTTTCTATAGGCATAATATATTTATTTATATTTTCTTCATTTAATTCATTAACATTTATAGCATTATCAATATGAAATTGACCTGTAGCCGTTCTTTGTAGATTCCACATCATGCCACCACATTTTAATTTTTCCCCAATATCATAACACAGACTTCTAATGTATGTACCTTTAGAGCATTTTACCGTGAATTTTATATAAGGTAAATTAATGTCTGTAATATTTATGTCATAGATTGTTATAGGTCTTGGCTCTCTCTCTATTTCTATTCCAGCTCTCGCTAACTCATAAAGTTTTTTTCCATTAACCTTTAGAGCTGAGTACATAGGTGGGACTTGTTTTATTTCTCCTATAAATGAATTAATAACTAGCGTAATTTCATCTACGCCTAAATTAACTTCACTTTCTTTTAGAATTTTACCCTCTCTATCATAAGTATCTGTAATAACGCCTAATTTTAATTCAGTTTCGTAAATTTTAAAGTCTCCCATTATATAGTCTATAGCCTTTGTTGCTTTTCCTATACAAACAGGTAAGACCCCGCTAGCTTCAGGGTCTAGAGTGCCAGCGTGGCCTACTTTTTTTACTTTACTGATTTTTCTTATTAAACGCACTACATCAAAAGAAGTAATTCCTGTAGGTTTAAATACATTTAATATACCATTCATTTCATCAACTCTTTTTCTAAAATTTCCATTAATTTAACTTTAGTATTATCAAAACTTGCCTCGTAATAAAAACCTGAAGCCCTAATATGACCGCCACCCTTAAATTTTTCTGCAATTTTGCTAACATCTACTAAGGATTTAGATCTTAAACTTACTTTAACACCATTTTCATATTCTTTAATAAGTATTGCAACCTCAACGGTGTCTATTGAAGTAGCAAAATCAATAACATCCGACGTGTCTATAGATAACAAATCATATTTTTTTATCATGTCTTTTGTTATATACATAACACAAACTTTACCATCAAGCTCAACGGTCAAATTACTAATAACTTTACCGCAAAACTTTATTTTATTTAATTTTTTATTTTCATAAATTCTCCTGTGAATATCACTAAAATCTATACCAGTATTAATAAGTTCACCTGCAATGATGTGAGTTACTGCTGTGGTGTTTGAATGCTTAAAGCAGCCTGTATCTGTAAGCACAGCTGTGTACAAACATGAACTTATTTTTTTGTCTAATTTCACATCAAGAAGTCTAAGCATTTCATATACAATTTCTCCAACTGCAGAAGCTTTTGTGTTTATAAAATTTAAATCTCCATATAAATCATTAGACATATGATGATCTATATTAATTAATTCAAATTTCCTATTTTGCAGCAATAGATTTGCATTAATTCTTTTAAGATCACCACAATCTAGTACTATTACACACTCAGTATCCGTTAATGGCGCGCTTACTTCACCATTAATTTCAACAGAACATGGCAAGAACTCAAAAGTTTGTGGAATTTCTTCTTTTGATATTATATATACGTTCTTGTTTAATTTTCTCAGACCAATAAGTAATGCCAAAGCACTACCTAGTGAATCTCCATCAGGTGAAGTATGAAAAGTTATAGCAATTTTATTAAATATTTTTATCTTGTTAATGATATCGTTAATATCATTAGTCCTCACTCTTTGTTTCTTCTTCAATCTTTTTTTCATGTTCATTCTTATCTTTTGCCTTTATTTGATGGAAAATGTTTTCTAAATGTATTGCACGTTCTATGGTTTCATCTAGCTCTATAATAACCTGAGGAACATGTCTTAACTTAACGTGCATCCCTATTTCTTTTCTTATAAGACCAGTTGAACTTTTAAGTGCTTGAATTGTTTCTTTCTTTTCAATTTCATTTCCAAATATACTAACATAGATTTTTGTATAACTTAAGTCTTTTGTTGTGTCTACTTTTGTTACACTAACCATAGCACTTAATCTTGGATCTTTTATTTTGTTTTGAATTGTATTGCTTACATCTTTTTTAATTTCTTCATTTATTCTACCATTTCTATAACTAACCATACAACCCACTACTCCTTATCTTATACTAGTTTTGGTTTTATTTCTTCCATTATGAATGCTTCAATGATGTCTCCTTCTTTAAGGTCATTGAATTTGTCTACACTTAATCCACATTCAAATCCAGCAGCAACTTCTTTTGCATCATCTTTAAATCTCTTCAATGAAGCTAAAGTTGATTCAGTTATAACTATTCCATTTCTAAGAACTCTAACGCTACTATTTCTAGTAATTTTACCAGTCAATACATAAGAACCTGCTATTGTACCTACATTTGAAACTTTATATATTTGTCTTATTTCTACTCTTCCTAAAACAACTTCTTTATATACAGGGTCGAGCATTCCAAGCATTGCTAATTTTATATCATCAAGAGCATCATAAATTATTCTATATGTTTTAATTTCTACTTTTTCTTTTTCTCCAACTATTGCAGCATTATTATCAGGTCTTACATTAAACCCTATAATTATTGCATTTGAAGCAGCCGCAAGTACAACATCAGTTTCTGTTATAGCTCCAACTCCAGAATGTATAACTCTTACTTTAACATTATCAGTAGATAATTTTTCAAGTGATTGTCTTACAGCTTCTACAGATCCCTGAACGTCAGCTTTAACAATTACGCCAAGTTCTTTAACAGATCCTTCTTGTATTTGATTGTATAAATTTTCCATAGAAACTCTATTACTAGCTTGAAAATGTTCTTCTCTTAAATTTGTTTTTCTAGCCTCAGCCATATTTCTTGCAGTTTTCTCATCTTTAATTACATTAAATCTATCTCCAGCTGATGGTACATCAGATAATCCAAGTATTTCTACTGGTATAGATGGTCCTGCTGTCTTTATTTTTTTACCCTTATCATCAAACATTGCTCTTATTCTTCCGTAAGTTGATCCAACTATTATAGAATCACCAGTGTGAAGTGTACCATTTTGTACAAGTAATGTAGCAAGTGGTCCGCGACCTTTATCAAGTTTTCCTTCTATTACAGTTCCTTTTGCGTGTCTTTTAGTATTTGCTTTAAGCTCTAACATTTCTGCAGTAATTAGTATCATTTCAAGTAAAGTATCAATACCTTCCTTAGTATGAGCTGATACTGGAACACATATTGTGTCTCCACCCCAATCTTCTGCTACAAGTCCATGTTCTGTTAATTCTTGTTTAACTTTATCTATATTAGCTCCTGGTCTATCTATCTTATTTATAGCTACTATCATTGGTACACCAGCAGCCTTACAGTGATTTATAGCTTCAACAGTTTGTGGCATAATACCATCATCAGCCGCAACTACTAAAATAACTATATCTGTTATTTGAGCACCACGCGCTCTCATTGCTGTAAAAGCTTCATGACCAGGTGTGTCTAAAAATGTTATTTTTTCTCCATTAATATTAACAGTATATGCACCTATATGTTGTGTTATTCCGCCGGCTTCTGTTTCTGTAACCTTAGATTTTCTAATACAATCAAGTAATGATGTCTTACCGTGATCAACATGACCCATAACAGTAACAACTGCTGGTTTTTTATCTGTACCTAATTCAGCGTCATTTTCCTCAATATCTTCATCATCAGCAATTTTCCCTTCTTCAGGGTCTTTTAGTACAGCAAGTGCACCATATTTTTCTATAACTTTTTCAGCTGTTGCAAAATCTATTTCTTGATTCATTCCAGCCATAACACCTATGAAAATAAGTTGTTTTATTACTTCAACATAAGGTCTTTTTAACGTATCAGCCAAATCTTTAACTGTAATAGTACTTTCGATTACTACAACTTCGTCATCGATTGGTTCAACAGCATTGTTGCCACTTCCTAATTCATCGCGACCTTTTCTGCCTCTTTTTCTTATTACAACTTTATTAGCATCTTCGTTAGCTAAGTTTTCATAGTGTTCTACTGTTTCGTTTTTATTATCCTTAAGTCCTGAATTTTCGTCACTATAAAGTTCCTTAATTAATTCAGCATCCTCTTCCTCAATCACACTCATATGATTTTTGGCCTTTATACTAAACTCTTCGAATAGTACATTAATTAATTCTTTACTTGACACTTCTAATTCTTTAGCTAATTCATATATTCTGACTTTTGCCAAATCATTCACCCCCGAAATTTAATTTATTCAATGTTTTCATTCCATAAGCTTAATAGCTTATTCGTCATTTTTTTATCGTTTACGCATAAAACATTAATTTCTGGTCTACCTAAACATTTACCTAAAGTTTCATTCGAAACACCTTCAATAAGGGGTATAACATTTTTAATAGATAATCTTTTAAACTTGTCTTTAGTATTTACAGCGCTTTCCTCAGATAAAATTATAAGGGTTCCTCTACCATGCGATAGTGCATCTTCACACTGATTGTAACCTTCAATAAGTTTACCTGCCTTTTTAGTTAAACCCAAAAATTGAAAAAATTTATTATTCATGATTTATCTCATCCTTTAGCTTTGCATAAATTTCTTCGCTTATTTTGCCACCTAAATTTCGCTCTAACCTTTTTGTCTTATAGGATTTTTCAAAACATTCTATGTTCATGCAAACATATGCACCTCTACCTGGTTTTTTCCCTATTAAATCTATAGAGATTTCGCCTTCTTTACTATGGACTATGCGCAATAGTTCTTTCTTAGGTTTCATTTCCATACACCCTGTACACATGCGCTGAGGTATTTTTTTAACTTTCATAAAGCTATCACCTACTCCTGTGTAATGGTTTCAATTACTTGCTCTTGCGTTGATTGATCTTTAGCTACTTGATTATCAATTACTTCACTTTCATCTGCTTCACTTTTAACTACTTCATTTATATCCATGTTGTATTGAGCTTGTGTTCTACTTTTTATATCTATTTTCCAACCAGTTAATCTTGCTGCTAATCTAACATTTTGGCCTTCTTTTCCAATAGCTAAAGATAATTGATTATCTTCTACTATGACCTTTGCAGATTTAGAAGCTTCCTCAACTACTACATTTAATACCTTTGCAGGACTTAAAGCATTTGAAATATATTCTTCAGCTTTCTTGCTCCATTTAATGATGTCAATTTTCTCATTTCTTAATTCATTAACAATGCTTTGAACTCTAACACCCTTAGGTCCAACGCAAGCTCCCATAGCATCAACATTTTCATCATTTGAGTACACTGCAATTTTAGTTCTTGATCCAGCTTCTCTCGAAATACTCTTAATCTCGACAACTCCACCAAAAACTTCTGGCACTTCTAATTCAAATAATCGTTTTACAAGACCTGGATGCGTTCTTGACACTCCAACTTGAGCACCTTTAGTAGTGTTTTTAACTTCAACAATATACAATTTTAATTTTTCATTAAAATTATATTCTTCACCTGGCATTTGTTCATTAGCTCCAAGTACAGCTTCAATTTTACCTAAATCTATAAATACATTGCCTCTGTCTTTTCTTATAACACTTCCTGTAATAATATCAAATTCTTTGGTTATAAATTCATTGTATATTATATTTCTTTCAGCTTCTTTAATTCTTTGAATAACTACTTGCTTTGCAGCTTGCGCAGCTATTCTTCCAAATTTTCTTGGAGTAACTTCAATATCAACAATGTCCCCTATTTGATATTTATGGCTGTACTCTTTAGCTTCTTCTAAGGACATTTCACTAGCATCCTCAACAACTTCTTCTACAACCGTCTTTTGACCATAGACATGTATTTCTCCTGTTTCTCTATTCATTGTTACTTTTACATCTTGACTATTATTTGATAGCGTAGCAAAATTTTTCTTATACGCTGCAACTAATGCATCTTCTATAGTTTCAAAAAGTAAATCCTCGCTAATTCCCTTTTGGTCTACAATTTCTCTCAATGCTTCAATAAATTCTTGATTCATTTTAACAACTTCCTCCTTACAGCACTGGTTTTAAACTTACGATGGAAATATTTTCTTTTGGAATAATTATATTATTCCCATCATATTGAATTTCTATTTGTACATCAGAAAATCCTACTAAATCGCCCTCAAGTTTTTTAGTTCCCTCATATAGACTCTTTAAATTAACTAGTACATTCTGACCTATGTATTTTTTTAGATGATTATCATCATATAAAATCCTCTCAATTCCTGGTGAGGATACTTCTAAACAGTAACTATCTGTTATTGGATCTTCAACGTCTAATATTTCACTTATGCCTCTGCTAGTTTTTTCGCAGTCTTCCAAAGATATTCCACTTGAACTATCTATATAAATTCTCAAATAATTTTCTCCAGCTTCTTTTACATACTCCAAATGATATAATTCACAATTGTTTTTTTCAACTATTGGCAAAGCGATTTTTCTAAGCTTTTGCAACAAGGTATCATTTCTCATTCTAACACCCTCCTTTTATTAGTATTTTATACTATTATTAACATAATTAATCATAATATTATAATTAAAACGCAACCATGAGTTGCGTTTCAATAAATAGAGAGTAGGCGGGCCTACTCTCTTGCAATAAAATAACTAGTGATAACTAATATCTATTATTCTATCATATAAAATCCGCTATTTCAAGGGTTAATTGCATTTCCCTAAAAAAACGACAGCTGATTTGTATCAGGAAGATCCTTCAAACACCCATGATTATCTAATGCTTCGATAACTGTTTTAGACACTTTGCAGCGAGTTCTCAAATCTTCTTTTGATATGAACTCTCCATGCACTCTTTCTAGCGCTATACTTTTAGCAGCATTTTCACCTACCCCTTCAAGTGCATTTAAAGGAGGTCTTAGTGAATCTTCTTCAATTGTAAATTTAACCGCCTCTGACTTATAAAGATCAACATTTAATAATTTAATTCCTCTTTTATACATTTCAAAAGATAACTCAAGAGCAGTTAGAAGTCCTTTTTCTTTCACTCCTATATCCTTACCTAAAGCTTCGAGTTCATCCATTTTAACTCTTATAGCACTGTCACCTTTTACTATCAAGTTTGCATCAAAATCATCTGCTCTTATAGTAAAAAATGTAGCATAGTATTCTTTTGGGTAATAAACCTTATAATATGCTATTCTAATGGCCATCATTACATATGCTACTGCATGCCCCTTAGGGAACATATACTTTATTTTTTTACATGATCCTATATACCAATCCGGAACATCATGCTCTTTCATTATTTTCTCATGTTCTTCTGAAAGTCCCTTACCTTTTCGTACTTTCTCCATAATAGTAAAAGCAGTCTTAGGCTCAAGATCTTTATGCAATAGATAAACCATTATATCATCTCTTGTAGAAATACAATCTTTAAGCGTTGTAAATCCTTCTTTAATATAATATTGCGCATTATTAATCCATACGTCAGTACCGTGAGATAATCCTGAAATTCTTACCAAATCTGAAAAAGATTTTGGTTGTGTATCTAAAAGCATTTGTCTAACAAATTTTGTACCAAATTCTGGAACCCCATAGCTTCCCACTTCACAACCTAATTCCTGAGCTGTAAGTCCAAGTGCCTTAGGCGACGTAAATAAGCTTATAACATTATCATCAGATAATGGGATAGTTAAAGGGTCAAGTCCCGTTAAATCTTGAAGCATTTTAAGCATTGTAGGATCATCATGACCAAGAATATCAAGTTTAAGTAACCTACCACTTATAGAATGGTAATCAAAATGCGTTGTAATAATATCTGATGTTGGGTCATCCGCCGGATGTTGCACAGGGCAAAAATTATATATCTCATTGTCACTTGGAACAACCATTATTCCACCTGGATGTTGTCCTGAGGTCC
The DNA here is from genome assembly GCF_026650985.1 of Clostridium estertheticum. Taxonomy (GTDB): domain Bacteria; phylum Bacillota; class Clostridia; order Clostridiales; family Clostridiaceae; genus Clostridium_AD; species Clostridium_AD estertheticum_C. The sequence continues at coordinate 789,970 of NZ_CP086239.1, read as the reverse complement.
TCTTAACGCCAGTACATCCTTGTACAAGTCTCTCAATTTCAGCTTGAGGTACCATAACATCTTTTTCATTCAAATATTTTTTCACATAACCATAAGCAGTTTTATCAGCAATGGTTCCAATAGTTCCAGCCTTAAAAGTATGCCCTTTCCCAAACAGCACCTCTGTATATCTATGTATGTCTGCTTGATTATCCCCTGAAAAATTCAAATCTATATCCGGTTCTTTATCTCCTTCAAATCCTAAGAATGTTTCAAATGGAATATCAAAACCATCTTTTTTATATAATGTTCCACAATCAGGACATTCTTTATCAGGTAAATCAGCACCTGAACCAATAGATCCATCTAAAATAAATTCACTCTTTTTGCAATTAGGACATATATAATGTGGTGGCAACCCATTTACTTCTGTTATATTAGACATATTAGCTGCAAAAGAAGATCCAACCGAACCTCTTGAGCCTACCAAATAACCATCTGCAAGTGATTTTGCTACTAATTTTTCAGCTATCAAATAAAGCACAGCATATCCATTACCAATAATAGAATTTAATTCTTTTTCCAATCTTTTTTCAACTATCTCAGGCAATGGATCCCCATATATTGAATGAACTTTATCTGATGTCATCTTTCTGATATCATCTTCTGCCCCAGGTATTTTAGGTGTAAAAGTTCCATCTGGTATTGGTTTTACAAATTCTATCATTTCAGCAATTTTATTCGGATTATAAATTACTACTTCTTTACATTTTTTTTCTCCTAAATATGAAAATTCACTTAGCATCTCATTTGTAGTTTTAAAATATAATGGTGGTTGATCATCTGCATCTGAAAACCCTTTACCTGCCATCAATATTTTTCTAAAAACTGCATCTAAAGGTTCTAAAAAATGTACATCCCCTGTAGCAACTACTGGCATATTATTTTTATCACCAATAGTGCATATCCTCCTATTAATGTCCATTAATTCACTTTCGTCTTTTACTATTCCATTTTTAATCATAAATTTATTATTTAGTAAAGGTTGTATTTCTAAATAATCATAGAATTTTACTATTTTATTAATATCTTCTTCAGATTTTCCTTGAAGCACTTCTTTATATACTTGTCCAGCTTCACACGCCGATCCAACTATAAGGCCCTCTCTGTACTTTTCAATTAAAGTTTTAGGAAGCCTTGGTCTTCTATGAAAATATTCTAAATTTGAAAATGAAATAAGCTTATAAAGGTTCTTTAGCCCTATTTGATTCTTTACCAAAATAATCACATGATAAGTGTTAGCCTTTTTCACATTAAAGTCAGCTAGAAATTCTTTATTTAAAGTATCTAAATCTAAAATGTTTTTTTCGCGAAGTAGCCCAAAACAATGTAATAGTATGTCTGCGGTAGCTTTAGCATCATCTACAGCTCTATGATGATTTTCTAGGGTTATGCCTAAATATTTGGCTACTGTATTTAACTTAAACGTTTTAAGGTCTTTAAGTAAATATTTAGCTAAAGGAATTGTATCCATAATTGCATTCTCAAACTTCAAGCCTAACCTCTGTGAATTTTTTTTAATAAAAGATGCATCGAAGTCAGAATTGTGTGCTACAAGCACACTATCTTTTGTAAACTCTAAAAACTTAGGAAGTACATCTTCTATAGAGGCTGCATCAGAAACATTATCATTTGTAATTCCAGTTAGTTCTATAATCTTATAAGGTATGTCTATTCCCGGATTTACAAACTCACTAAATCTATCTACTATTTTTCCATTTTCTATCTTCAATGCACCAATTTCTATAATTTTATCATTTTCACTAGATAACCCAGTTGTTTCTAAATCAAAGACTACAAAACGATCATCTAAAGTTTCACCTTTATTATTAATAACAATTGGCACTCCATCGTCTACTAGGTAACCCTCAACACCATAGATAACCTTAATCTTATTCTTTTTAGCTGCATCCATGGCTTCTGGAAATGCTTGAACTACACCATGATCAGTTATTGCTACTGCGCTATGTCCCCACTTAGCTGCTCTTTCAACAAGTTTCGATGCAGGACTAATACCATCCATAGCACTCATTTGAGTATGAAGATGAAGTTCAACCCTTTTCTCCTGAGCAGTATCCATTCTTTCTATTTTTTTAAGTTTAATTATATCTCTAGCCATAACTACAACTTCTCTTGCATAAGTATCATAACTTGCTTCTCCACGTATCTTGCAAAAGAGTCCAACTTTGATTTCCTCCATCATCTTTTCTACTTCTTTAGGCTTTGGAAAACATTTCACCGTAATCGAGCTGGAATAATCTGTAATATAAAATGTTATAATTATTCTTCCCGTTTTTGTTTCAATTATATTCACCTTAAAAATATCACCACAAGCACAAATTATTCCTGAAGTCTCACTTATATCTTTTATTTCTATACTTTCATCATTAATATTTCTTCCCATAATAGTATTTTTATCAGCAACTTCACCCTTTTTGTAACCCGGTCTACTAAATTTATTAGCTTTGTAGCCATTGCTATTATCATTACTTTGCCCACCACTACGGGGCTTGTCTGTCTTTTCTATATTCATATTTTTAACTATTTCATTAATTATAGTTTCATTTTCTTTTTCTTTTTTCATTAAAGAATCATCTTTAGAAAGTTCACTGTTATGTTCTAGTTTAACTAGTGAATCAACTCCAAACATATCATTTATAGTGTTTTTCATAAGAAGTTCTATATTTTTATCTCTTAGAATTTTGCACATAAAATCATTACCACACTGAATTTTAAGTATACCATTCTCAATTATTCTAGTTGACTTAAGTAAACTATCCTTACTTGATGGCTCTGAGATAGATATTACATTAACTACATCGAGCCAAAACTTATCTTTTACATCTTCTATAGTTGCATTTGATACATCATGGTAGCAAATCAACTGTATATCGTTAAAACTACATAATCGTTTTGATATAATCTCTTTAATTAGTAGTTTTTTATTATCATCTGTATCCTCAAAAGATTTAATAATCACCCTTAATTTATTGCTTTTCTTAAGGTACTGAACCCTTAACACCTTAATATTATCTACTAATGTTTCTTCATTTAAATCAAGATCATTTTTCAACATTTGAGCTAGACTTGCGTTCATTAATATTCCTCCTGAGAAGTCATCTTATAGGTTATTTACTTCACGAATAAGTTCTTCTACTAAATCTTCTTCCTTAACAGTTTTAATTATTTCACCTTTTTTAAATATGAGACCAACTCCATCTCCGCCAGCGATGCCAATATCAGCCTCTCTTGCTTCACCCGGACCATTAACTATGCATCCCATCACTGCAATCTTTATATTTTTATTACAAAATTCCAATCTTTTTTCTACTTCATTTGCAATCTTTATAAGATTTATTTGCGTTCTACCACATGTTGGGCATGATACAAATTTAATTCCGTCATCTATATAACCTAATGATTTTAGGATTTCTATTCCAACTTTAACCTCATCTACTACATCCCCAGTTAGAGATACCCTTATAGTATCACCTATACCTGAAGCTAGTAATGCTCCGATTCCAACACTTGATTTTATTGTTCCTCTCCATGTAGTTCCAGCCTCAGTAACCCCAAGGTGGAGTGGATAATCTACCTTGCCTGATAATAATTTATAACTTTCAATCATCATTACAACATCTGATGATTTTATAGAAATAACTATATCGTAAAAATTTAAACTTTCAAGTATTTTAACATGTTTTAGCGCACTTTCAACTAAAGCTTGCGCACATACATGTCCATACTTTTTAAGAATATCTTTTTCTAGCGATCCTGAATTTACCCCAATTCTAATTGGAATTCCCTTCGCTTTGGCTGCATCTGCAACTAATTTTATTCTATCAATATTTCCAATATTACCTGGATTAATTCTTAGTTTAGATACTCCATTCTCAATAACTTTTAAAGCCAGCCTATAATCAAAATGGATATCTGCAACTAGAGGTATATGAATACCTTTCATTATATCTTTTATCGCCTCAGCAGCTACCATATCTGGCACTGCACAGCGTACAATATCGCAACCTACTTTTTCAAGCTCAAGTATTTGTTTTATCGTAGCCTCTACATCTCGTGTATCAGTATTCGTCATTGACTGCACTGCAATCTTTGAATCTCCACCTATATATAAATCACCAATTTTAATTTTTTTTGTTTTTCTAGCTTCCATAATCTTCATCTCCTAGAATTTCATTGGACTAACTATATCCTTAATAACTATTACCACCATTAATGCCATTAAAAACATAAATCCAATATAATTTATAGTTCCTACCTTATTATCATCTAATTTCTTACCTGATATTATTTCAAATAATAACATAAAGATCCATCCTCCATCTAAAGCTGGAAAAGGTATTATATTAAATATTCCTAATTGCACACTCATTAGTGCAGTAAAGTAAAGTAACGTTGTTAATCCAGTTTGTGCTGCTTTTGTTGAAATCCTCATTATGCTTATAGGTCCCCCTACATCAGAACCCGAAAATTGACCCTTAAATATAGTGCCAAAAAAACCAAAAGTTTGTTTTGCAGTATCAACTGTTTGACCAAATCCATATCCTACTGATTCGCCAAAGTTTAATTTTTTTTCTACACCTGAAGCAGCAATTCCTATCATGTATCTATTTTCCTTCACATTTTTAACTGGTTTTAAAGAAATTTCTTTCACCTTTGAATTTCTAACTACTTCAATGTTCATACTTTCACCTTTAGACGCGTAAACAATATTTATAAATTCATCCCATCTCTCTATGCTAACTTTATCAATTTTAGTAATTTTATCTCCAACTTGTAATCCAGAATGCATAGCTGGGCTACTCGCAACTACTTGCCCTATTATTGGTAATACATATCCTTTTGCAGCACCAACAATAGCAAATAAAACCACTGCTAAAATCAGATTCATAATTGCTCCAGCAGAAACTATGCTTAGTTTTTGAACTGGTGTTTTATTAGTGAAAGATCTAGGATCATTACTGTTCCCCTCTTCCCCTTCCATTTTGACATATCCCCCAACAGGAAATGCTTTAATTAAGTACTCTGTTTCCTTTCCTTTTATTCCAAAAAGTTTTGGACCCATTCCGAGTGAAAATTCACTTACTTTTACCCCATTTAACTTACACATTATAAAATGACCTAATTCATGTATTATTACTAAAAGACTAAATGCTAAAATGGCCATAATAATATATGGTATATTCGGTAAAATACTACCCATAACAATTTTCCTCCCTATTTTTGATCATAATTTTTTTTCACATATTCCCTAACCTTTAAATCAACATCTAAAATTTCTTCTAGATTTGGTTTAATATTGTGATCAAATTTATTCATGCATTTTTCTATAATATCTTCTATTTGTAGATATTTAATTTTATAATCTAAAAAGAGTTCAACAGCTACCTCATTCGCAGCATTCATTATAGCAGGCATATTACCACCCATTTTACCTGCTTTTAAGGCTAATTTAAGGCATTTAAATGTATCACTGTCAGGTTTTTCAAAAGTTAAATTGCTCATATTATAAAAATCCAATTTATCAATTACAGCGATGTTTCTCTTTGGATAGTTTATGGCATATTGAATAGGAAGCCTCATGTCAGTAGAACTCATTTGTGCTATTATACTACCATCTATATACTCGACCATAGAATGTATAACACTTTGTGGATGAACTACCACTTGTATATTTTCGTAATCTATCCCAAATAACCAGTGTGCTTCAATAACCTCGAGTCCTTTATTCATAAGCGTTGACGAATCAACTGATATTTTTTTACCCATGTTCCATTTTGGATGTTTAATCGCATCTTCAGGTCTTATATCTATTAATTCTTGTCTACTTTTACCTCTGAATGGACCACCAGATGCAGTTATTATTATCTTATTAACATTTTCTAACTTATTACCTTGCAAACATTGAAAAATAGCACCATGTTCTGAATCAACTGGCAAAATATTTACATTGTTTTTTTTAGCAGCTTCCATAACTAGTTCTCCCGCGGCAACTAGTGTTTCCTTATTAGCTAAAGCAATATCTTTTCCTGCATAAATAGCTTTTATAGTTGGAACGAGTCCTATCATTCCTACAACTGAAGTTACTACAAGATCAACTTCAGTTAAGGTACTTATATAATTTAAGCCATCTAATCCATGCAATATTTCCGTTGAATATTTATTTAAGTCACAATATTTTTTAAGTTTTAGTGAAGCTTCCTCATCCATCATGGCAACATATTTAGGTTTAAATTCCTCTATGATAGGAATAATTTTCTCATAATTAGTATTTGCAGAAATCCCTATAATAATAAAGTTTTTAATATCCGATCGAATAACATCTAAAGTTTGAGTTCCAATTGATCCCGTAACTCCTAAAATAGTAAGTTTTTTCATTTAATCTCCCCATCCCTATAATGTTACAATTTATAATTATTATGTCATCAAAATTAAAAATATTAAAGCTATGCCACTGTATGTAATTATGTCTCAAACAATAAATAAAATATCATGTTAATATCTTCAATTTATTTCTATTTTTTTGCATATTCGCAGTATTAAATATAACATAGTTAGCTATTAAAATAAAGTACTTACTACAATATACAATTTGTAACATTCTTTATAGCAAGCTATTATTTGTAATAATATTCATTATTAAGTTCAGATATTAATATAAAATATAACACCGTTATTTTTTTAATGCTTTATGTAATAATAAAATCATATAAAGTCATCAATGCCAATTCACTCTGAATTTTTTTTGCATCCTGCCCAATATATGATTTTCTTAAGCAATAAACTATATAAATTTATATCTTTATTATAAATGTAATATAATAAAATACTACCACAGACACAAATAAAATACTATCAAAACGGTCTAAAATCCCACCATGTCCCGGTATAAGATTACTGTAATCCTTAGCTCCTACATATCTCTTTATCGATGATGCAATTAAATCTCCAAACTGTCCAAAAACGCCACATAAAACACCAATTATAGCATAATGATATAATTCTATATGCACGCCATATTTTGAAATAACATATCCATAAATCATACATCCTATAGTACTCCCAAGTAAGCCACCTATCGACCCCTCTATTGTTTTATTAGGACTAACTTTAGGGCAAAGCTTATGTTTGCCTCCTTTGCCTAAAATCCTTCCAGAATAATAAGCCAAAGTATCGCATCCCCATGAACAAATGAATATAATCCATACTAAATATTGACCATAAGCTTTATTGTCTATAAACACTATAAAACTAAAAAATACTGCTACATACAAGAATCCAAATAAGGTAAGCGCAACATCTACAAAATTGTAACTTGTATAAACCACAGGAATACATAATAGCAAGAAAATTGTTGCAATTAAAATATATATATTAAAACTTTGTGAAAAATTCTTGTTCATATTTAAGTAATATACTATGCATAACCCATATCCTATAAGTGCAATTGGCTTATAATGTTTTTTTCTAGAAACTTTATAGAACTCGTACATACCAAAAAGTGAAATTACCATTACAATATATTTTAAATACACCCCACCTAAAAATAAAAATATTATGAATGGAGCTAAAACAAGAGCCCCTATATACCTATTATTCATGACTTTCTCCCCTATTTAACCTTTCCAAATCTTCTATCTCTTTTTTGATAATCCATTATTGCACTTTGTAGCTGCTTCTCATGAAAATCCGGCCAATTAATGTCTGAAAACCAAAGTTCTGAGTATGCACCCTGCCAAAGCAAGAAATTACTTAATCTTAACTCACCACTTGGCCTTATTATTAGATCTGGATCAGGCATTTTACTTGTATACATGTATTTTGAAAATAAATCTTCATTTATTTGATCCTTAGATATTTTCTTATTAATTAAATCCGATGAAATCTCTTTTACAGCATCTACTATTTCACTTCTTCCTCCATAATTTAAAGCAAGATTTAAAATCAATCCCTTATTATTTTTTGTTTTTTCATATGCATTATTTAATTCTTCTCTACATATCAAAGGCAATTTCGAAATATTACCAATAGAATTAACAACAACATCATTAACGTTTAATTCTTCGACTTCTTTTTTTAAATACTCCACTAACAACTTCATTAAAGAATCAACTTCTTTTACAGGTCTATTCCAATTCTCAGTTGAAAATGCATATAATGTTAAATATTTAACCCCTAACCTGTCACATTCTTTTACAATCTTCCTAATTGCTTCAACACCGGCCTTATGTCCAAGTGCTCTAGGCAAATTACGCTCTTTTGCCCATCTACCATTTCCATCCATTATAATTGCAATATGCTTAGGTATTTTAGTCATATCTAAGTTTGTTTCATTACTCATATCTTTATTCTTTTTTAAGAAAGCGAATAATTTTTTCAATAAAATTCTCTCCTTTTTACTAGTTATAGTATAATTTTAAATAGAACCTGCATAAATGCAGGTTCTATTTAAAATTAAGGACTAAACTGACATTATTTGTTTTTCTTTAGTATCAATTATTTTATCTACTTCTTTAATAAATTTATCTGTTTCTTTTTGGATGATATCTTCTGTTTTTTTAACTTCATCTTCAGAAATTTCGCTGTTTTTTTTCAATGCTTTAATTTTATCATTAGCATCTCGCCTTATAGACCTTATAGCTACTTTGCCTTCTTCTCCGGTTTTCTTAATATTCTTCATTAAATTTTTTCTTGTTTCTTCCGTAAGCTCTGGAATAATTAATCTCATTGATATTCCATCATTTGATGGATTTAATCCCAAATCAGATTTTAATATAGCTCTTTCTATTTCTTTCATAGAAGATTTATCCCATGGCTGAATTAATAATACTCTCGCTTCAGGTGCTGATATGTTTGCAATTTGGCTTAATGGCACGAGACTACCATAGCATTCAACATTAATTCTATCCAGCATTGCAGAATTTGCTCTTCCTGCCTTCATACTTGATAACTCATGTTTCAAAACTGCAATCGTCTTTTTCATTTTTTCATCAGCAATACTAATAATTTCTTTAATCATAGAATTCCCTCCATTTTGTATTGGTTATTTAGCAGAATCAGATACTAAAGTCCCAATTTTTTCACCTAAGACTGCTTTTTTTATGTTTTCTGGTTTATCAAGTCCAAAAACTAATATAGGTATATTGTTGTCCATACATAATGATGTAGCCGTAGAATCCATAACTTGAAGTCCTTTTTCAAGCACATTAATATAACTAAGTTTATCGAATTTTTTTGCATCATCATATATGTGTGGATCTTTATCGTATACTCCATCAACCTTTTTAGCAAGGAGTATTACTTCAGCCTCTATTTCTGCTGCCCTAAGTGCTGCTGCTGTATCTGTTGAAAAATATGGATTACCTGTCCCAGCTGCAAATATAACAACTCTTCCTTTTTCCAAATGCCTCATAGCTTTTCTTCTTATAAATGGTTCTGCTACTGCCTTCATCTCAATGGCAGTTTGTACTCTAGTATTTACGCCTATATTTTCCAAAGAATCTTGAAGTGCTAATGCATTAATACAAGTTGCCATCATCCCCATATAATCTGCAGTAGTCCTGTCCATACCATCTCCGCTTCTACCACGCCATATGTTCCCAGCCCCAACAACTATTCCTATTTCAACACCTAACTTAACTAGTTCCTTTATTTGAAGTGCTATAACATTCGTGAATTCAAAATCTATTCCAAATCCTGTATCACCAGCTAAAGCTTCTCCTGAAATTTTCAACATAATTCTTTTGTATTTAGCAACCTCCATAAACATTGTACCTCCTGATTTAAAGTATTCCTTATTTTAAAAAAGAGAACACTTTGTGTTCCCTTTAATTTCTATTTACCTTGCACTTGTCTTTGTACTTCTTCTGCAAAATTTTCTTCTTTCTTTTCTATACCTTCTCCTCTTTCAAATCTTTCAAATCTTGTTACCTTTATCTCAGCACCAAGTTTTTTTGATTCTTCTTTAAGGTATTTAGTAATAGTATAGTCAGCGTTCTTAACCCATACTTGTTCAAGTAAACAAACTTCTTTGAAGTATTTATTAACTCTACCCATAACCATTTTCTCTACAATTTTTTCTGGTTTTCCTTCGTTTATTGCTTGAACTCTATATATTTCTTTTTCTTTTTCTAAAGTATCTTTATCAACACATGTATTATCTAAAAATAAAGGACTAGCAGCCGCAATTTGCATTGCAACATCTTTAGCAATCGTAATTAACACATCATCTTGCTTTTCGCATGAGAGTTCCACTAAGACGCCTATTCTTCCACCACCATGAACATAGCTTTGAACAACACCATTTTCAATAGAAAATTTTTGAAATCTTCTTACAGACATATTTTCGCCTAATTTTGCTATTAAAGCTGTAACTGCATCATTAATAGTAATTGTTTCATCAGACATACATTTTTCAGAAGTGAATTCCTCAATAGTCGTCGAATTAGTTTGTGCTGCTTGTTTCGCTGTATTATTTGCTAAAGTAACAAACTCATTATTAATGGCAACAAAGTCTGTTTCACAGTTAACTTCGACTACTGCTCCAACTTTCATATCTTCTGAAATATATGTACATACTATTCCTTCTGCGGCTATTCTTCCAGATTTCTTTGCAGCTGCTGCCAACCCTTTTTCTCTTAAAAGTTCAATCGCTTTTTCCACATCACCATCTGTTTCACTTAGAGCTCTTTTACAATCCATCATTCCTGCTCCAGTTTTTTCTCTTAACTCTTTAACCATGCTTGCAGTAACCATTATTAATTCCTCCTATTCCTATCTAGTTTAAAAGGTAAATGAAAGAATTAACTTCCACCTACCCCTCACTGTTATACCATAATTATTTTATTAGATAAATACAATTACTATTCTTCAGTTAATTGTTCGCCTTGTCTTCCTTCTATAATAGCATCAGCTAATCTTTCAGTTATTAATTTAACTGCTCTTATAGCATCATCATTACCTGGAATTACATAATCAACTTCATCTGGATCACAGTTTGTATCGACTATTGCAACTACAGGGATTCCAAGAATTTTAGCTTCAGAAATAGCATTTTTTTCTTTTCTTGGGTCTACAACAAATAGAGCTCCAATTTTATTTGCATCCATGCTTCTAATTCCACCTAGATTTTTTTCTAGTTTTTCTCTTTCATTTAGAAGATGACTAACTTCTTTTTTAGGAAGAACTTCAAATGTTCCATCTTCTTCCATTTTGTATAATGTTTCTAATCTTGCTATTCTTGTTTTGATTGTTTTAAAGTTAGTTAACATTCCACCTAACCATCTATTGTTTACAAAATGCATTCCTGCTCTTACAGATTCAAATTTAATAGCTTCTTGAGCTTGTTTTTTTGTACCTACAAATAGAACATCCTTACCTTCTTCAGATACTGATTTAATGAAATCATATGCTTCATCTATTTTTCTAACTGTTTTTTGTAAATCGATGATATATATTCCGTTTCTTTCTGTAAATATGTACGGAGCCATTTTAGGATTCCATCTTCTTGTTTGATGTCCAAAATGTACACCTGCTTCTAATAATTGTTTCATTGATATAACTGCCATTAATAATAACCTCCCTGGTTTTTACCTCCATTACCATCATCTTATTAAAGACCAAATATTGGCACCCTTCAATAATTAAGCAATGTGTGTATTTTCTCACTTTTGTAGTATAACATAAGGTAATAATGTATTCAATAAAAATCTTTAATATAATTAAATCTTTTATTGAATTAAAAGAATACTTTACTTATTAATATTCTCATTTCATACATATTTATACTTTATTAATTTGATTTTTTTAAGGCAGAACAAAACTGTTCTGCCTTAGACTATTTTATTTTTTTTAGTTCATCCATTAATTTCTCATTTAATATTTTAATATGTGTACCTTTCATTCCAAGTGATCTTGATTCTATTACTCCTGCACTTTCAAATTTTCTTAATGCATTAACTATAACAGATCTAGTTATTCCAACTTTGTCTGCTATTCTAGACGCTACGAGTAATCCTTCACTGCCATCTAATTCATTAAATATATGTTGTACTGCTTCAAGCTCTGAATAAGATAACGTTCCAATAGCAAGTTGCACTACTGCTTTTTTTCTTGCTTCTTCTTCTATCAGATCATTTTTAGCCCTTAAAATTTCAAGACCAACTATTGTAGCACTATATTCAACTAAAACTAAATCATCTTCTGTAAACATCTGATCAAATCTCGAAAGTAAAAGAGTACCTAATCTTTCCCTATTACCGTTTATTGGTACTATAGTAGTCATTTTGTTCTCTACTCCACATTCCTTATCATCTTGGAATACGCAAATTTTTTCATTTGTGAGATTAGCTTTCGTTTCATTAATATTAAGCAAGCTGTTATTGTAATCCTCTGGAAACCTCATATTTTTTATGATTTCGTCCTTTACAACTTCACATTCAAACCCACTTGATAAATCATAACCTAATATTTTTCCTCTTCTACTAATAATATATACATTACATTGCAATACATCGCTTAATAAATTACATATATCATCAAAAACTACTGGTTCTGTTCCGGATTTTTGCAATATTTTATTCAACATTCTCGTTTTATCTAATAATGACACAATATTCCTCCTCGTTTTTGTTATAAAATACAACCTATATTATTTAAACAAATTCACAAAGTCAATTTACTTTAGAATAAGTACAATTCAAAATATTTTAAATTTTTAGAATCGTTTCGTTTATAATACTATCACAACATTCATGCTATATCAACAGTATTAATATATATTTCGACATTCTTTTTATCCAATATCTTTTGTTCTTTAACTTGTTATCCTAATTTTTCTTATCTTCGCTATTTTCCTCATTATTTTCTTCCTCTTTATATTCCTTATGTTTACATTCTGCATTTGAACATTCCATATAATCACTTTTAGTTTTACTATATCGTTTAACCATATATGTTCCACACTCTGAACATTTTATATCAGTTGGTTCATGCCAACTTACAAAATCACATTTAGGATAATTACTACAGCCGAAAAATTTAGTTCCTTTTTTACTTCTTCTTTCTAAAATTGTTCCACCACATTTGGGACAGGGAACATCTAGTTCCTTAGTAATTGCTTTTGTATTTTTACACTCTGGATAACCAGGACACGCTAAAAAATCACCAAATCTTCCGTGTTTTATTACCATGAACTTTCCACATTTATCACATTCTACTTCTGTAACTTCATCTTCAATTGTAATTTTTGCTATCTCTTTCTCTGCAATTTCAATATCTTCTTTAAGCGGTGTAAAAAAATTATTAACTATGTTTTGCCACTTTTCTTTCCCTTCCTCTACATAATCTAAATTATTTTCCATTTGTGCCGTAAATTCTATATCCACTATCTGTTTGAAGTATTCACTTAAAATATTATTTACAATATTCCCAATTTCCGTTACTTCTAACGCTTTATTATCTTTTTCCACATATTTTCTATTAAGAAGAGTAGAAATAATTGGTGCATAAGTACTAGGTCTACCTATACCATTTTCTTCCAATGTTTTTACAAGAGATGCCTCAGAAAATTTTGCAGGTGGCAAAGTGAAATGCTGTTTTCCTTCAGTTTTTTCACTGTGTAAAATATCTTCTTTATTAAGTTCTGGAAACTTTAGATTATTTTCTTCATCTTCTAAATCTTCACCATAAATTTTTCTAAATCCATCAAAAGCTACTTTAGACCCAGATGCTTTAAGACTATAATCTCCATTTTGTATATCTATAGATACAGTATCAAGTAAACATGTTTCCATTTGACTTGCTACGAATCTATTCCAAATCAATGTATATAATTTGTATTGTGGAGCTTTAAGTGTTTTCTTAGCAACTTCTGGTGTTATTTCAATATTAGATGGTCTAATAGCTTCATGACCATCTTGTATATTTTTTTTACTTTTAAATATTCTTGGTGTGCTTGGATAGTATTTTTCACCATATTTGCTGCAAATAAAGTCTTTTGCACTTTGTTGAGCTTCCTCTGCAATTCTTGTGGAATCGGTCCTCATATATGTAATTAACCCTACTGTTCCATGTCCCTCTATTTCCATACCTTCATATAGTTGTTGAGCAATAGACATAGTTCGTTTTGTTGCAAAGTTAAGTTTCCTATAACCATCTTGCTGAAGTGTACTCGTTATGAATGGTGGTAGTGGATTCTTAATTTTAGATGATTTTTTTATTTTACTTACAACAAATTCTTTTTCACTAAGGTTATTAATAACCTTTTCACTTTCTTCCTTAGAATTTATTTCAAACTTTTCTCCACACTTTGAATTTAACTTAACACTTAATTTCTGAGGATCCCCTTCTTTATATAATTCACATTCTATAGTCCAATATTCTTTAGTTATAAATTTTTCTATTTCTTTTTGCCTATCACAAATTATTTTAAGGGTAACTGATTGAACCCTTCCTGCACTTAATCCCCATTTAACTTTTCTCCAAAGTATAGGACTAATCTCATATCCAACTAGTCTATCAAGTATACGCCTTGCTTGTTGAGCATCCACAAGTGTTGCATTTATTACTCTTGGAGATTTTATAGCGTTTTTAACCGCCGTTTTTGTTATCTCATTAAATTCTATCCTGCATTTATCTTTTTCATCTATCTTTAATGCTTTTGCTAAATGCCACGCAATAGCTTCACCTTCTCTATCAGGATCTGTTGCCAAATAAATTTTATCGCTTTTTTTAGCTGCTTTTCTTAGTTTAGATAAAAGTTCACCTTTACCACGGATAGTTATATATTTAGGTTCATAATTGTTGTCGATATCAACACCCAATTGGCTTTTAGGTAAATCTCTAACATGTCCCATGGACGCTTCTACTACATAACTACTACCTAAATATTTCTTTATGGTTTTAGCTTTTGCAGGTGACTCAACTATAACAAGTTTTTGTCCCATCTTATCCCCTCCATCAATGTATTCTAATATAATTAACTTATATTTACTTATATTTTGTCATTTACTCTTACATAATAGTTTCCTGATAGACATAATACTTCATTTTTAATCTGCATTTCAAATAATACCTCATATAATTGTTTTATGTCAATGCTAGTTATTCTAATAATGTCATTAATATGTAATGGACTATCGCTTATAATGCTATATATTTTTTCACTAAGCTTACTATTTAAAGACCTTACAGTGGCATTTTTTTTAGTTTTAATATCTATTCCAAGTATTTCAAATATATCATTACTAGATGTAAGTGGGAATGCTCCATCTTTAATTAACTTATTTGTTCCTTTACTTTCGAATGAAAATATAGATCCAGGCACAGCCATGACATCCTTACCTTGCTCAAGTGCTAAATTTGCAGTAATTAAAGAACCACTTTTCTCGCCAGCCTCTATTACAATAATAATATCACCAAGAGCACTTATAATTCTATTCCTTTGAGGAAAATTATAAGCATATGGTGGCGTTCCTGGTAAGAATTCCGAAATAACAGCACCCTTTTGAACTATTTCATTAAATATTTTAGAATTTTCTTTAGGATATATTACATCAAGTCCTGATCCTAAAACTGCACAAGTGTATCCCTCATTCGTAAGACAACTCTCGTGAGCAAACGTGTCAATGCCCTTAGCCATGCCACTGATAATATTAACTTTACTTGCGCATAAATCTGAACATATAATTTTAGTAACATCCTTTCCGTAATTTGAATACTTTCTAGATCCCACTACAGAAATGTTATACCCTTCATTTAATGGCATTATGTTGCCTTTGTAAAACAATGTATATGGTGCATCATCATAACTTTTTAATTTTTGAGGATACTCAGCCTCGTAGTACTGTATGGATTTTATTTCATTAGTTTCTAAATTTCTTCGTACATTATCAATTTCTTTATCACTCCAAGCATTTGTCAGGACATTAATTAAAGTATTATTAAAATATTCTGTTTTTTTATTACGTACACCATAATACCATATTTGCTGAGTATTATGGAAATCATTTATCAATTTCAGTTTTATTTTTGGGGATAATTTAACTAATGAGAACCATATATCGTAGTCATTCATCCTTTTGCTATACCTCCTGTATATATTTTTTATAACAACTTATATTAATAATCAAACTATTTGTTCATCAATAAATTTTCTATATTGCACTGCCTCAATAATATGTTTATCTAAGATATTTTCACTTCCATCTAGATCTGCTATAGTTCTAGATACTTTAATGATTCTTGAATAAGCCCTTGTACTTAAAGTAAATTTATTGTACATTAATTCAAGAATTTTACTTGCTTTTTTATCTATATGGCAATACTTTTTAATTAACTTTTGGTTCATCTCTGCGTTGCAGTGAATTTCTTCCGTACTAAAACGTTTCTCTTGAATATTTCTTGCCTCGATAACTCTTTTTTTAATAACACTAGATTTTTCACTGCTTTTTCTACTAATTATTTTATTATAAGGCAAAAAATTAACTGCCGTAAATATATCAATTCTATCTAGTAGTGGCCCACTAAGCTTACTCAAATACCTTCTTCTTTCATATTCACTACAACTACATTGCCGCACGTAAGATCCATAGTATCCGCAAGGGCATGGATTTAATGCACTTACAAACATAAAATTAGATGGATATTCTATAGTTCCATTAACTCTTGAAATAGTGATTTTTCTCTCCTCTAAAGGTTGCCTTAACACTTCTAAGACATTTTTTTTAAATTCTAATATTTCATCTAGAAATAATACCCCCGTGTGAGCTAAAGAAATTTCTCCAGGTATTATTTTATTTCCACCACCAACTAAAGCAATACGTGATATAGTATGATGAGGACTTCTAAATGGTCGTTGCAAAACGATCCCTTCATTATTGCCAAGCTTTCCGGAAACACTATAGATTTTTGTAACCTCGAGTGACTCCTCTTGACTTAAAGACGGTAATATGCTAGGAATTCTTTTTGCCATCATTGATTTACCAGAGCCCGGCGGCCCATACATAATTAGATTATGTCCCCCAGCAGCTGCTACTTCAATAGCACGTTTTGAACTTTCTTGTCCCATAACATCCTCATAATCTAACTCTTCATTAATTAATATTTCTATATCTTTACCTCTCTCATAAGGCATTAAATCTTTATAATTTAAAAAGTCTACTACTTGTTTTAAATCATCCAAAGGAAATATCTTTGCAGATTTAACAAGGCTACATTCTCTTGCATTGTATGTCGGAACTATAAATTTTTCAATCTTATTTTCAATTCCTTCCATAACTACAGGTAAGGCTCCACGTACTTTTTTTAATTTACCTGATAATGATAATTCTCCAATAAAAAGATAATCATTAATATCATTAACATTTATTTGTTTAGTTGCAAGAAGAATGCCTATCGCTATTGGTAAATCAAATAACGATCCTTCTTTTTTTAAATCAGCTGGTGCTAGATTTATAGTTATTCTATTTACCGGGAAATCAAATCCTGAATTCAGTATTGCAGAACGTACTCGTTCTTTTGATTCTTTAACAGATATATCTGCAAGTCCGACGATATTTAAGGCGGGCAGTCCCCTAGTTATATCAATTTCAACGGTAACTATAACGCCTTTAATTCCTGTAAATGCTGCTGACATAATTTGTATTGCCATATTATCACCCTTACCTTTTTTATTTCCTAGTTCATATTACATAATTATTGACATAATTATCAACAAAATAACCTTACATGAAATTAAAAAAAATTAAACGGCTAAAGCCCAATTAAATTTAGGGCTTTAGCCGTTTAAGTCAATTTTATTATTTCCCCTGTCTACTTGACAGTGAGCAGTCCAGGTCCCCCTGGGTGCAGTGTTTTTTGTTTTACCAGTTTTTTTGCACAAAGTATATGGTTCTAAACGGCACCTAAATCATCTATAGAAATAATATTGCTATTTTGTGTTATGGTTGTCTTCTCTTCCACAATTGGCTCTATTACTTCTTCTATTTCTACTTCATAAATTTTATCATTTAGCGTTATCATATATTTTTTCATATTATTAACACCTTCCTAGCTAAATTATACTCATCATTTTATTCTTTTGATTTTTGATATTCTAAACTCCGAATTCGGGTTATCGCGCGCTGCCATAGCCGATGCTACAAGTGCTACTACTATTCTCTCTTCTTCATCTATTGCATTTATTTCTTGTATTTTACAATTTGTTATTATTTCCTTATAAGTATCACAAGTACCACTGTTTATATTATCACTTAACCTGTCCTCAAAGAATTTTTTTGAACTTCTTGGAAATAAAGCATATGATATCACATCTTCATAAGTAGTGGCCAAATCTCCAATTTCATTTTTATATTTGTCCATCTCCGGCTCTAATAAGTCTGCTGGTCTTTGAGTTATAATTTTCATGTTCCCTATGATTTTTGTCTTTATTTCATCTTTTATAGGTGTTGATGGACTTCCATAAAGTCCTTTAACATAATCTTTTAATTCTTTTGGAATTATTTTATATCGGACGCCAGATAGTATATTAAATATTGCTTGAGTCCCTACCATTTGAATAAGAGGCGTAATTAAAGGTGGATATCCTAAATCTTTTCTCACTCTAGGTATCTCTGTAAGGACTTCTTTATATCTAGATTCAACCCCCTGCTCCTTAAGCTCTAATAAAAGGTTCGATAACATGCCTCCAGGAACCTGATATGTAATAATTCTAGGCTCTACATTCATAACTTTTGTATTTAGTATTCCATTTTCTCTGTATTTCTCTTTTATAGGTCTAAAATAGTCTGCTATTTCACCTAATAAATTAATATCTAATTTAGGATCGCGTGGACTCTCTTTTAAAGTAAGGACCATCGACTCTGTAGGTGGTTGTGATGCGCCCTCTGAAAAGGGAGAAATTGCAGTGTCAATAATATCTACTCCTGCTTCAACAGCCTTTAAATATGTCATAGAAGCTATTCCGCTAGTACAATGAGCATGCAAACATAATGGTATTTTTACAGCCAATTTTAATTTCTTCACTAATTCGAAAGCCGAATATGGCGTTAGTATACCAGCCATATCATTAATACAAATTGAATGTGCCCCTAATTTCTCAAGTTTTATTGATAATTCAACATAATAATCTAAAGTATGTACTGGGCTAGTTGTATAACATATAGCACATTGACAGTGTGCTCCGCCTTCTTTAATAACTCTAATTGAAGTTTCCATATTTCTTGTATCATTTAATGCATCAAATACTCTTATTATATCTATACCATTTTCTATAGACTTCTTAATAAATGCCTCAACTACATCATCTGCATAATGTTTATACCCTAGAAGATTTTGACCCCGAAGGATCATTTGGAGCTTAGTATTTTTAACTATCTTACGGATTTCTCTTAGTCTTTCCCAAGGGTCTTCATTAAGAAAACGGAGACATGAATCGAAAGTTGCTCCTCCCCATACCTCCATTGAATAATACCCGACCTTATCCATTTTTTCTAGAATTGGTAATATCTCTTCTGTTTTTAATCTCGTAGCAATTAAGGATTGCTGGCCATCTCTAATTACTGTCTCAGTTATTCTAATTGGATTCACTATTTTATCCCTCCTAAGAGTTCGTTTTTCTTAATTACTTAATTTCCTGTACGATTACTTCATACTCTTTATTATTTACCCTTACTTTAAACTTTTCACTAGTTATTGCGTCGCATCCCACTTTTGTCATACTTTCTCTTATGAAATCAAAGTCTTTCATATATTTTCTATATATTATATGAGCTTCCTCAATACTTATTAATTTAAACCTGATACTGTCACCAGGTTTTAACTGTCCAACTATGTTTATATCAGGAGTTATTATTGTGGCAATTTTCGTATATCCACCAGTAGTTTGCCTATCAGCCATCATAATTATTGGAGCCCCATCTCCTGGAATCTGCACAGACCCCATGGTTATTCCATCAGATATAATATCTGCCGAAGTAATATGTGAAACTTTAGGACCAGATAATCGGTATCCCATTCTATCAGCTTCACTTGTTACTTTATACTCACAATCAAAAAATGTATTTATACCATCTACCGTAAAATAATCATCCTGAGGACCAAGTACCACTCTTACAGTATTATCCTTGTAGTACAATGGTATTAACTCAATTGGAAGCTTTTTGATACTAGTAAACTCATTTTCTGCTGAAGCTCCAATCTTAATCTCGTCGCCAGCCTTCAGCATTCTTCCCTGAAATCCTCCTACTTTGCCCTTCACATACGTAGCCTTGCTACCCATAACCTCTGGCACGTCAATGCCATGCTCGATTGCTATATAACTCCTGCACCCACTTTGAGCGGTTTCAAAAGAAAGTTCATCACCATCTAACACCTTAATTCCAGACCACATATCTATAGCCTTGTTATTTATCCTTGGCATAAGATTGGCACCTGTAACTGCAATCAAGGCATCACCCTTAAATTTTATTTTAAGGCCGAAAAGAGTAGCTTCTAAACATGCCTCGCTATCCTTATTCCCAACAAGAATATTAGCCACTCTTAGTGAGAATTGATCCATAGCACCGGAAACCGACATACCGGATTTTTGATAATTATACCTACCAATATCCTGAATTGTAGTATACATACCTGGCTTTAATATTTTCATTATTGTCATATACTCACCTTCTTAACTTCTCTCTTATAATTACTTTATATTTTCCGTCTCTCTCTAAAGCTTCAATATTTTTGTATTCATTTTCATCTATCTGTACAAATTTTATATAATCGCCCGCATTTAATAATACAGGGTCCTCTCGAAAGGGATCATACAATTTAACAGGAGTTCTGCCAATTAATTGCCACCCTCCAGGGCTTTCTATAGGATATATACCCGTCTGTTTACCTGCAATTCCTACACTTTGGGCAGGTATTTTAGTTCTTGGATTTTGAAGCCTAGGGGCCTCTATTTTATCACTCATTCCTCCAAGGTATGGAAATCCAGGTGTAAACCCAATCATATAAATTAAATACTCCACACTTGTGTGAATTTTTATCACTTCATCTACTGATATTTTATTGTGCTTTGCCACAAAGTCAATATCGGGACCATACTCTCCACCATAAAGTGTTGGCACTTCTATAACTTTAGCATCTGGAAGTTTCAATTCGTGCATCTTTGATATAATTGATTTTATCATACCTATAAGATTATCTAATTCCATTATCATAGGGTCATAAATCACCATAAGTGACCTGTATGTAGGAATAATCTCGTTTATTCCTACAATGCCTGCCCTCTCCATTGCTATTGTAAGGCTTCTTATTTTTGAGTTTACCTGTTCTTCAATTTTATCTCCAAATTCCACAACTAAAGCCCTATCTCCGGCGATTAAATACTTAACCTCTTCATACATATTGTATTTTCACCCCTTATTTAAATAATTCAGCTATTCCACCCAATGACATATAACCCGCAACAACTGCTAATATTACAACAATATAACCCAAATACATGAGCAACTTTGAATGCTTATAATGATCTCCTACAATATTTTTTCTAGTTGATGCGATAAGTATTATTCCAAGGGAAATTGGAAGAATCAAACCATTTAATGAACCTGCTAGCACAAGTAACTTTACAGGCTTACCTATCATTAGGAACACCAATGTACATATAGTAATAAAGCCTATTATACATTTTGACGTATGTTTTTCAAAAACCGGTGCGAGTGTTTTTAAAAATGATAAAGTTGTATAAGATGACCCAACCATTGCAGTTAAACCAGCTGAAAAGAGTATAACTCCAAACAACTTATAACCCAGATTACCCGCTCCAAGTCTAAATGCTTCAGCTGCTGGATTTACAGTACCAAGTGGCTTACCAATGTTTACAACAACCCCAAGAATCGCAGCGAAAAGAAGTATCCTCATAAGTGATGCTAACGATATAGCAAGTACTGAACTTTTGGTTATTTCTTTCACATGTTCCTCTCCTGTAATGCCAGCGTCTATTAGTCTGTGCCCTCCTGAAAAACATATATATCCACCTACTGTTCCACCGACAAGAGTTAGCAATGGCAAGAATGTAACCTTGGTTGGTACAAATGTCCGTAAAATCATCTCTCCAACTGGAGGATGAGTTCTAAATGCCACATATGCTACAAGTAACAATGTACCAACACCGAGTACCTTTGCAAAAATGTCCATTGCTTTTCCAGCTTCTTTAGAACTAAACAGTATAATACCTATACCACAGCTAATAATAGCACCTATTTTAGTGTTCAGCCCGAATAATACATTAAGACCAAGAGCCGCACCTGAAATATTTCCTATACAAAATGCAAATCCCCCAATAGTTATAAGCACTGCTAGAAAAATACCAAGACCGGGTACCATCTTGTTTGCAATGTCCTGAGCCCTAAGTCCTGATACACCAATAATCTGCCATATATTTAGCTGTGCTATAAGATCTATAATAATAACAAGAAGTATGACAAACCCCAGGTTAGCTTTAAGCGATTCTGTAAATACCGCAGTTTGAGTCAGAAATCCTGGCCCTATAGCGGATGTAGCCATAATGAATGCTGCTCCAATCAGTACCCCAACATTACTTTTCTTTTTATCTTTTGTGTTTAAATTATTACTCATAAATAAATTTTCCTCCTATGTAATAAATTGACTAAGTGGTTTTATCTCAACTTTAGCTTTGAATAGTTCTTCCCTTATAAGCTTCACAAACTGTGTTGCCTCTGGATTATCTCCATGAACGCATATGGAATCTGCCTTTATGTCCACATCTTCACCACTTATTGCTGTCACTTTTCCCTCTGTTACCATTCTAATCACCCTCGAAATAGCTATATTCGTGTCTAGAATCATTGCACCGGGAAGGCTTCTTGCAACAAGGGTTCCATCAGAATTATATGCCCGGTCTGCAAAAATTTCGTTTGCAGCCTTTAACCCTTTTTCTTTTGCTGCCTTTATCATTTCGCTTCCGGAAGACCCAAGAACTATCAAATCTCTATCCACTTCCCATATACCTTCTATAATAGCCTGAGCTAATTTACTATCCTTAGCTGCCATATTGTACATTGCTCCATGAGGTTTTACATGCTGCATTTTCGCACCTGCTGATTTTACGAAACCATATAAAGCTCCAAGCTGATATATTGTGTACTGCTTTATCTCGTCCGGAGATACTGTCATATTCCTTCTCCCAAAACCCATAACATCAAAAAATCCAGGATGTGCGCCAATACCTACACTATTTTTAAAAGCTGCCCCAACAGTATCCCTCATAACAATAGGGTCACCTGCATGCCATCCACAAGCAATATTAGCTGATGATACATATTTAAGCACCTCTTTATCAAGTCCAATTTTGTAAGCTCCAAAACTTTCTCCTACATCACTATTTAAATCAATTATTTTACTCATATTGTTTATTCTCCTTTGTGTAGTTTCCTTATAACATAGAAACTGTAAATAGCTAAAAATTCCCAACTATAATGCTGATTACAATTAAATCATCTTATTTTTTAATAAGTATACCGTACATATATACATTTTAACAGTATGATTATGACTTTTTTATTTCCTATGATTTTTCACTTTCATAATCTCGTTATGTTTGTTACAATTAACAATGTGAGTCTTTATAATTAAGATCACATACTTCTTATCCTAAATCAAACGGAAAAGAGTTAGAAAATACATGACTGTTAACTCCATTTAACACAGTCTTTGTAGAAAACCCTTCTCCGCTTTTTTATTTGTTGGATTAAGATAAGATTAAAATTAATTTGTGAGTTTAAAACATTAAATAAGATTTTAGTGATGACATTAGTAGTTATTATGGCTTGTTTATTACCAATACTTACAAACACATTATACTAGGAGGTAATAAAATGGCTTTAAAATTAGACATGGTTCAAGCAGCATCCCTTGCTGTTGTTGTCCTATTTATAGGACAAAGGATTAAAAACAAACTTGCTTTCTTAGATAAATACTGTATCCCCGCACCGGTGATTGGGGGATTAATCTTTGCAATAATAACTTTAATATTAAAAATGAGTAACCTATTAATTTTTGATATGGATATAACACTTCAAAAATTATTTATGACAGTATTCTTTACAACTATCGGACTTACCGCAAGCCTTAAATTACTAAAAAAAGGCGGAAAAGGGGTTTTAATATTTTTAGGTATATCCGTAATATTGTGTGTTCTTCAAGATATTACAGGTGTCACACTTGCTAAAATGTTTGGTTTAAATCCGCTTATCGGTCTTTCTACCGCGTCTGTTCCTATGGTAGGTGGTCATGGAACTGCAGGTGCCTTTGGTCCAATATTTGAAAAAGCGGGTGCCATAGGTGCAACCACTGTGGCACTTGCATCAGCAACATTTGGTTTAGTTATGGGAAGCATCATTGGTGGACCCATAGGAAAAAGATTAATAGAAAAAAATAATCTTTCGTACCCTATGAAAATTAATTCAAATGCACATAATCAATTTGTTGAAACAAAAGAAAGCAACGAAAAACCACTCCGTCATGATAATTTTATGGGCGCAGCAACTCAGATTTTGTTAGCTATGGGACTAGGTACAATTATATCAATTGTTTTAGAAGAAACAGGTATGACTTTCCCATCATATATTGGAGCTATGTTTGCAGCTGCAATTCTAAGAAATATATCTGATTGTACAAATGCATATAAAGTTCACTCAGAAGAAGTTGATATAATAGGAGAAGTTTCATTATCTTTATTCTTAACTATGGCATTAATGGGTTTAAAGTTATGGCAATTATCAGCTTTAGCGTTACCTCTAATAGTAATGTTAATCGCTCAGACAATTCTTACAGGATTGTTTTGCTATTTTGTAACCTTCAATGTTATGGGAAGAGATTATGATGCAGCAGTAATTGTTTCTGGTAACTGTGGATTTGGTATGGGTGCCACCCCAAATGCAATGGCTAACATGGGAGCTATGACAACAAAATATGGGACTTCTTCAAAAGCATTTTTTATTGTACCACTCGTTGGCAGTTTATTTATAGATTTTTGTAACGCGGGTGTCATTACAACGTTTATGAATTTTCTTGCGAAATAAATAACTTCTGCACATTTATTTTTTGTGAAATCAATGTCCCATCAATCTTAATTATTAGTAAACTATTGTAAATAATGATATAATCCCCCTATAAGCTATACAGAGGGGGATTATAAAATGTCATTAGATGTATCATCCTTAGTTAAAACTTTTGGTGAAAAGACTGCAGTAGACCATATTTCTTTTAAAATTCAAAATCCAGGTGTATTTGGTTTACTTGGCACAAATGGTGCAGGAAAAACCACTACCATAAGAATGATTTTAGGAATTCTTGAAAAAGATGATGGTAGCATTCAATGGAATGGAAAACCTGTTACAAGGGAAACTGTAAAATTCGGATATCTACCAGAGGAAAGAGGATTATATCCTAAGGCTAAGATAGTAGATCAGCTTTCTTATTTTGGAAAACTTCGAGGAATGGATGGAAAGTCAGTTAAAAAAGCCATAAACTATTGGTTCGACAGACTTAAAGTGACTGAATATTCAAACTCTACAGCGGAACAATTATCTAAAGGTAATCAACAAAAAATTCAATTTATAACAGCGCTCATACACGAACCTGAATTAATTATTTTAGATGAACCTCTAAGTGGTCTTGATCCAGTTAATGCTGATTTATTTAAAAGTGTAATTTATGAATTAGTTGAAAAGGGTAAATTTATTATAATGTCTAGTCACCAAATGGAGTCCATTGAAGATTATTGTGAAGACCTTATAATACTAAAAGATGGGAAAACAGTTCTTAATGGAAATCTAAAAGAAATAAAATCCAGTTATGGAAGAACAAACCTTACAATTAACTGCAAAGAAGAAATTGAAACACTTATTAAAGGCCGAGGTATAAATCTTATATCAAAAAATGCTACTGGATATGAGCTAAAAATTAAATCTGATGAGCAAGCCTATAGTCTTCTGGGGGAAATTATATCATCGAAAATAAGACTTGATAAATTTGAGATTCGTGAACCCTCTCTCCATGAAATATTTATTGAAAAGGTAGGTGAATAACAATGAGAGGATTTTTTACTGTTTTAAATTATACTTTTAAAGAAAATTCAAGAAAAAAGTCATTTATTATTTCAACTATAATAACACTTATATTAACCGCAGTTATTGTTAGCATGCCAGCTATAATAAAAAGCTTTGATAATACTTCGAAAAACAAAACGCAGCAAGAATCATCAAATACCAAAACCAAGGGAGTTATATTTGTAGTTGATTCTAAAGGTATTTTAAAAGAAAATTTAAATAAACTTAACACCGTCTTTTCTCAGTATAAATTTAAACCTGAAACTGCTAATAACATTGATTTCCTCAAAAACAAGGTGAATAAAGAAGAAAATAACGCTCTTCTAATTTTAGATGAGAAAAATGGTGTGCCCACTTTTAATTATATAGTTAAACAATCTGGCGATGGATTAGACCCCTCTGCGCTAAGTCAATATATAAAAAGCAACTTTGTAACGAACTTACTAAAAGAAGCTAAGGTTCCACATAATATAACCCAAATGTTACAAACTGATGTTTCCTTTAATGTGAGTGAACTAGGAAAAGGGAAGATTGGTAGTTCTATATCAAGTATGATTGTAAGTATATTGCTTTTCTTTTCAATTTATTATTATGGTTATGGAGTGGCTATGTCTATCGCTTCTGAGAAAACTTCAAGAGTAATGGAACTTCTTGTAACTTCAACAAAACCTTCAATAATAATTCTTGGAAAAAGTGCTGCTATGGGTCTGCTTGGTTTAGTTCAAGTATTTATGGTTGTATGTACTGGTTTACTAACCTATAAATTAACTTTCCCTGATAATTTTTCTATAGGTGGGCAAGCACTTGATTTTTCAAGTTTTACGCCCTTTAGTATTGTAATGATAGTTGTATATTTCATATTAGGTTATTTCCTATATGCCATGATGAACGCAGTTGCTGGAGCCACAGTTAGTAAGGCTGAAGATGTTAACTCAGCTCTTATGCCAATATCCTTTATATCTATCGCTGCATTCTATTTGGGAAATTTTTCACTTGCAGTCCCAAAGGGAACTGTATCAATTGTGTCATCTATCATTCCATTTTCATCTCCTTTCTCCATGCCTTCTAGAATTTTAGCTACAGAAGTTCCTGTTTGGCAAATTACAGCTTCTCTCCTCTCCTTAGTTATAACTATTGCTTTTATAGCTTGGATTTCAATAAAAATATATTCCGCGGCTATTCTTCACTATGGCAAACGGTTAAAACTAAAAGATTTAATGAAGATATCAAGCATAAATAAAAACTAGATTTTTTAAGATTCTTAATAGTTTATAATATTATACAAAAATATGGACAGTTAATAATCATAAAAATTATTAACTGTCCATATTCATTATAGATGCTTACTTTGCGCCTATAATTTACAACATATTTACAATACTTAAATTAATTTCCTTAGATAAATCCAAATATTCAGAATCAACGCACACGATTGGTTTAGTGATAACTTGTGGTGGCACATATACAATTTCACCAATTTTACCATTATTAAGTAAAACTTTCGTGCCTACATAACAAGCAGCTATATTTGATAAAAAAGTATTTACTATATGTATATCAAAACTAACACTACTTTGACTTTGAAAAATCTTAAAAGCCTCAAAAGGATGTACTCTTTTTCTGTAGGTCCTCTCAGAAGTTATTGAAGCATAGAAATTCGTAATCGCTATAATTTTGGAACATATACTCATCTCAGATCCTCCTATACCTGCTGGATAACCTGATTTATCCTCTCTTTCATGATGTTTTAATACAGCTTCCTTGCTTTCCATCGAAAGACCATCGATGGCTTTTATAATTTCAAAACTATAAATAGGATGTTTTTTTATCTCTTCAAATTCTTCAATATCTAATTTTCCTTTTTTATTCAAAATGGAATTAGATATTTTTGTTTTCCCAACATCATGGAGCAATGCGGCTTGTATAAGATCTTTTATTTTACTTTCTGGTAACAGCATCCATTTCCCCAATAACATAGCGTACAACGACACATTTATGCTATGAGTAAATGTATCCTCATCAATAGATTTCAATTCATTTAGACACCTAACAACATGATATTCATTGTTTATAGGTTCATATATAGAATTAGATATTAAATCTATTTTTTCAACACTTACATTATTACCATTAGTTAAATCATTCACTATTTTTTTGATCTCTAATATATTTCTGTTATAACTCTGCTTTAATTGATTTAGATCATTGTCTTTATATTTAATATATTCACCTATACAAACTCCATAAATCCAAATATAATCTACTTCAAATGCCATTAATTTATTTTTAATATAACTATTTATTGTAGTGTTTTCAACAACAATAGTCGAACCGTACTTGCTTACCACTTTTTGCGCAATTATTTCACCAAGTTCACACTCTAAAATAGGTATACATCTTTTTTCCATTTTACTTACACCCCGATTATATAATATTAGTATTGTAAAATCATATTAAGGATATTTAAATTTTTCATTTTTAAATCAAATATAATTATACTATAATCCTTATTCATCTAATTTTCTACATAAAACTATATAATTTCCATTTTAGCATAATATTCTGCATAAATACATGATTTTTTATCCTCTTACAGAAGAAAAGTATTGATTTTTTATCCTTTTTACCTTAATATTAGTGTGCATGTATATTTTGTAATTTATGTATTATTAGGGAAGGGTGTTTTCATGAAAACTTTTAATAAAGACATTGGAACATTTGGTGAAGAAATAGCGGAAATTTTTTTAAAGAATTTAGGTTACAAAGTAATAGACAAAAACTTTAGATGCAAATGTGGTGAAATAGACCTAATAGCAATACATAACGATTATATTTGCTTTATCGAGGTAAAAACTAGATATGGAATAAACTTTGGAATACCAGCAGAATCAGTTACTCTTTATAAGCAGCATAAAATCTATAAAACAGCTCAAGTTTACATTTTAAAGGAAAATATTATAGACAGAAATTTTAGATTTGATGTTATTGAAGTATTGTTAAATAATGATAATAATGATTTCTTAGTTAATCATATTGAAGACGCTTTCCAATTATAATTTTAAGTATTCTTAAAATAATTTTTAAAATGCACCTAGTAATTTACAAAGTGCATTTGCAATTTTTTTATTAATTTATTCTAAAATTTTTGTTAAAAAACTTTTCCTATGTATCGGAATAATTCCAAACTTTTTTATCGCAAGTACATGTTCCTGGGTACCATATCCAACGTTTCTATCAAATCCATAATTAGGATATTTTTCATGATAATCTGCCATTAATTCATCTCTATATACCTTTGCAATTATAGAAGCACAGGCTATACTTATACTTAACGTATCTCCCTTTATTACAAATTCATTTAAACCAGGATAATTTTTTATTCTATATCCATCAGATAAAACTAAATCCGGCTTAGTAGTTAACCCTGCACACGATTCTAAAAATACTTGATTATTGCACCAAGCAATTCCTTTTTCATCTATTTGCTTATTATCAATAGCAATAATCGTGTAAGCTAATGCCCTTTCTTTAATAATAAGCGATAGTTCTTTTCTGCAAGATACCGACAATTTTTTAGAGTCATTAGCTCTTAATATTAAGTCTTTGTCCTCAACTAATTTTGAATCAAATAATACTGCAGCTGCAACTATCGGTCCAGCTAAAGGTCCACGACCAACCTCATCTACCCCAGCTACATATCTAAAGTCTCCAAAACTTCGATCAAAGTCATACATTTTCCTTACCCTTTGAATTTCTTTTTCTTTCGACTCTAATATTTTAGACATTTTAACCCCTAGTTTTTGAACAGTTTTTCTCTTATCTTGCAAAAGGCTATTTATTATGCTTCCTTTTTCGGCTTCATTGGAAACGTTTTCAACATCTTCTATACTCAAGATATATTCTTTTACTTCTTTATATTTCATGCTTGAAAAATCCACATTAAATTTCATAACATTTCTCCTTTATAATCGTCAGCTATCTTGAATTTGGCATCTTAAAAATATTAGAACAATTGGCTAATTTTTTTTAAGATGCCTTTATACTTTAAGCAATATTGGTATGTGATACCTTATATGTATAAACCTAATCTTCCTTTACTCTCTCTAGAGATATAGGTCCTAATTTACCACCTCTAAATTCATCCAAAAGCATAACTGCAACTCTGTTATAGTCAATATTTCCCCCTGAAATCACAGCTCCCCTTTTTTTAGCTATATTATCTAAGTTATCTAAAGGATTTTCCATAATTTCTGTAAGTTTATATCTTTCCATTAATCGCTGTGCATTATTAATTTGAAGTCTTTCTACTAATCTAAGTGCTAATTCCTCTATATCTATGACCTCATCTTTTACAGCACCTGTAAATGCCAAATTAAGCCCAAC
Organism: Clostridium estertheticum; assembly: GCF_026650985.1. Taxonomy (GTDB): domain Bacteria; phylum Bacillota; class Clostridia; order Clostridiales; family Clostridiaceae; genus Clostridium_AD; species Clostridium_AD estertheticum_C. Next base: position 759,407 of record NZ_CP086239.1, on the reverse strand, counting down.
TGTCTCGTCTTCAAATCTAGGCCATAATACACCTGGAGTATCCATTAACTCTATTCCTAAGGTAGTTCTTACCCATTGCTTGCTTTTAGTAACTCCTGGTCTATCTCCTGTTTTAGTAATGTTGTTTTTTCCTAGTTTGTTTATAAAAGAAGATTTACCAACATTAGGTATACCCACTACCATAACTCTCGTAACTATATTAACTAAGCCTTTTTTTCTTTGCCTATCATGTTTTTGTTTCAATAACTCGTCAAGTGTAATTTTTATACTTTTTAACCCTTGACCTGTAATACAATTTACAGCGAGTGGTTTTACAGTATCAGTTGTAAGTTTTTCTATCCATTGTTTAGTAACTTTATCTTCAGCTAAATCACTCTTATTTAGTAAAATAACTCTAGGCTTATCTTTACATATCTCATCAATTTGTGGATTTGCACTTGATTTAACTATCCTTGCATCTCTAATTTCTATTACAGCATCAACAAGTTTTAAACTCTCTCCAATTTGTCTTCTAGTTTTCGCCATATGTCCCGGAAACCAATTTATGGTCATTGCCATATTTATCTAATCCTCCCTGTCTTATAAATTTTTTATTTTTGTAATATACATTAATAACTTTCCCATTTATGTATGTTATATTATAGATAAATGTAAAAAGGGACTTTTCAGCCCCCCCATTTTATCTCATTCTTTCTTTAACCTTAGCAGATTTACCAACTCTATCTCTTAAGTAGAATAGTTTAGCTCTTCTAACTTTACCTAATCTTACAATTTCAATTTTTTCAATTACTGGAGAATTAACTGGGAATGTTTTTTCAACACCAACACCAGATGCTACTCTTCTTACAGTAAAAGTTTCTCTGATACCGCCATTTTGTCTTTTAAGAACGGTTCCTTCGAAAACTTGGACTCTCTCCTTGTTACCTTCACTAATTTTGATGTGAACCTTAATTGTATCACCTACATTAAATACTGGTAAGTCAGTTCTGATTTGTTCTGCTTCTATTGATCTTATAATTTCTAACATGTGCATTCCCTCCTAAAGTTTTATTGTGACGTTCGTGCTCATTAAATTATGGCAGAGGAGCGCCCGTACTAGCACAAACTATATTTTATCATAAATATATCTATATATCAACATAAAAATGTCTTTTATTCTTATATGAAAGATATTTAAGCTGCAAATAACTCTTCTTTATTCTATTTTATGTTTATCACTCAATAATTTTTTATCTTCTTTCGTAAGCTTAAGCTTTTGAAATAAATCTTGTCTTTTTTCCCTAGTGATTAGGAGTGATTGCAGCCTTCTCCACTTTCGTATGTTTTCATGATGTCCAGATATTAAAACCTCTGGGACTTTTTTCTCTTCAAAACATTCTGGTCTTGTATAATGCGGGTACTCAAGTACCCCATCATAAAAAGATTCCTCTGTATAACTCTCCGTGCAAGATAATACTCCTGGAATTAACCTACAAATGCTATCAACAATAGGAATACATGCCATTTCACCACCAGTTAAAACAAAATCTCCCAGAGACATTTCCATATCTATATACTCATAGGTTCGCTCGTCAATGCCCTCGTAGTGACCACATACAAATATTAATTCTTTTTCCTTACATAACTCTTTCGCAATATCCTGGGTAAATGTAATTCCTCTTGGTCCTAAAAATATTACTTTCCCACCATTTCTTAATTTAACATCACGAATTGAGTCAACTAATGGTTGAACTTGCATTACCATACCAGCTCCACCACCATATGGAGAATCATCTACTTTTTTATGTTTGTCAATTGTGTAATCACGGATATTATGAGATGTTATATTAACTATGTTTTTCTCTATTGCTTTTCCAATCATACTATAATTAAAGATTTCAAACATTTCAGGGAATAGAGTTAATATATCTATTTTCATTCTTGCCATTCTTTTACTGGTTTAATTATTATTATATGTTTATTAATATCTACACTAACTACAATATTCTTAAGTACTGGAATAAGTAATTCTTCTTTTCCTTTAACCCAGTATACATCATTTCCGGGTGTATTAAGAACATCAAATACCTTACCTAGTTCTTCATCTGAGCCTTCCTCGAAGACACTACAGTCAAGCAAGTCAGCAACGTAGTAACTTCCCTCTGTTAATTTAACTGCATCTTCTCGTTTAACCATCAGATACTTGTTTCTATATGTCTCTGCTTGTTCTATGGTATCTATGCCTTCAATCTTAAGTATTGCTTTATCTGCTTGAAGTTTACAACCCTCAACTTTTCTAATCTCACCATCAATATACACATTTTTTAATTTTTTAAATCTTTCGAGACTATCAGTTAACGAAAAAACTTTAACTTCACCTTTTAAGCCATGTGTCTTACCTATCGTACCTACGCTCATAAAATCTTTCATTTAAAATCCTCCTTTCAATATTATTTATTTTGTTTATGTTACAAATAAAACTCGATATTTAAATAAAATAAGAGTTAGGTTGAACCTAACTCTTACTTTATTTCAACAACTACTTTTTTATTTTCTTTAACAGCAGCTGCTTTTACCACAGTACGAATAGCTTTCGCTATTCTACCCTGTTTTCCTATAACTTTTCCCATATCTTCATGTGCTACAGATAATTCTAAAAGTACTGTATGCTCATGTGCTACTTCGTTTACTACTACCATTTCTGGTTTATCAACTAAATACTTTGCCAATACTTCAAGTAACTGCTTCATGGAAAACTCCTCCATTCATTACTTACAAACTTTTCTAGTTGACTGCTATTTTGCTAAGTAACCTTTTAACTGTATCAGATGGTTGTGCACCATTCTTCATCCATTTAGTTGCTTTTTCAACATCAATTTTAATAGTTGTTGGTTCTGTTGTTGGATTGTAGTATCCTATTTCTTCAATAAATCTACCATCTCTAGGAGATCTTGAATCTGCAACTACAACTCTGTAAAATGGAGCATGTTTAGCACCCATTCTTTTTAATCTTATTTTAACTGCCATGTATATCACCTCCTTAAATCTATATCTAGTAATCTATCAAGTGTTTTATTAAAAAGGCATTTTACCAAACATTCCTTTTTTACCAGACTTTTGGAATCCTTTTGCTTGCTTCATAAGTTTTTTCATCATTTCAAAATCTTTTATAACCTTATTTACCTGTTGGACTAAAGTACCTGATCCATTAGCAATTCTCTTTTTTCTAGATGAAGAACCACTAACCAAATTAGGATGTTTTCTTTCTGATGCAGTCATTGATCTTATGATAGCTTCACTTTTTCCCATTTGCTTTTCACCTTGAGATAAGTCTACACCCTGCAATTCCTTTTTATTGAAACCTGGAATCATTTCAACTATTTTATTAAGTGGTCCAAGCTTTTTCATTTGCTGCATTGATGCCAAATAATCATCAAAGTTAAATTCTTGAGACAACATTCTATTACCAAGTTCTTTTGCTTCGTTTTCATCAAATGAATCCTGTGCTTTTTCTATTAATGATAGCACATCTCCCATACCAAGTATTCTCGATGCCATTCTATCTGGATAAAACACTTCCAAATCACTCATTTTTTCACCAGAACCAACAAACTTTATAGGTTTCCCAGTTATTGCCTTAATGGATAGTGCTGCGCCGCCTCTTGTATCTCCATCTAATTTAGTCAAAATCACTCCAGTTATATCTAGCTGCGAATTAAAACTATCCGCTACATTAACTGCATCCTGACCAGTCATGGAATCTACTACTAACATTATTTCATTTGGCTTTACACTTAATTTCATATTTTGAAGTTCTTCCATTAAGTTTTCATCTATATGAAGTCTTCCTGCTGTATCTAATATAACTACATTATTACCATTTTCGCGAGCAAAGTCTATTGATGCTTTTGCTATATCTACAGGACTCACTTTGTCTCCCATGGTAAATACCGGAACTTCAATTTGTTTTCCTACTACTTGCAATTGTTTAATTGCAGCCGGTCTATATACATCACAAGCTACTAATAGCGGTTTTTTATTTTTTCTTTTAAGTGAAAGAGCAAGTTTACCACCCATTGTAGTTTTACCCGCACCTTGAAGTCCAACAAGCATTATAACCGTTAACCCACTAATTGAAAACTCTAACTTGCTTTCTGAATTACCCATTAAACTAGTTAACTCATCATTAACAATTTTGATAACTTGTTGCCCAGGTGTCAAGCTTTGTAATACTCCATTACCTAAACACTTTTCACTTACATTTTTCACAAAATCTTTAACTACTTTATAATTAACATCAGCTTCTAATAATGCTAATTTTACTTCTCTCATAGCATCTTTAATATCTTTTTCGGAAAGCTTACCCTTACCCTTTAATTTTCTTATGGTATCCTGTAACTTAGAAGATAACCCTTCAAAAGCCATAATAAACCCCCTAAACATTCTCGATAATCTGTGTTTTTATGTCACATATAAGCTGATTCATTTTTTCATCTTTTATATTATTTTGTAATTCATCTAATTCTAATATTATATTATCAAAAGTTTTCTTTAATTCATGGTCTTTATTTAATAATTTCAATTTTTCTTCATATACTAAAAGCGCGTTATCAGATCTTTTTATAGTATCATGAATAGCTTGCCTACTAGTATTATTTATTTCTGCTATTTCAGATAAAGACAAATCATTATTAAAATATAAATCCATTATGGTTCGTTGCTTTTGCGTAAGTAATTCTCCATAAAAATCTAATAATAGTGAAATTTCAAATCTTTTTTCCATTTCATCACCGACTCACAAATAATATAATATCAGAATTTAAATGTAGTGTCAAGTAGTTTTACTTAACAGGCACATATTTTTATATTTTTCACATGTTTTTTAAAACAAAGCCTCTACGAAATCTTTAGAATTAAACTCTTGTAAATCATCAATTCCCTCACCAACGCCTATATATTTAACAGGTATATTAAGTTGATTCTTAATTGATATTACAACGCCACCTTTGGCCGTGCCATCTAATTTAGTTAGTATTATACCATCAATGGGACATATCTCCATAAACTGCTTAGCTTGTTGAATTCCATTTTGACCAGTAGTTGCATCAATAACTAGTAGTGTTTCCATATGAGCCTCGCTGTATTCCCTTATAATAACTCTATTTATTTTTGCTAATTCATCCATAAGATTTTTTTTATTATGAAGTCTTCCTGCTGTATCACAAATTAGCACATCAACTTTTCTAGCTTTAGCTGCTTGAACAGCATCAAAAACTACAGCCGCAGGATCAGAACCTTCTTGATGTTTTATTAATGGAACATCTGCTCTACTACTCCAAATTTCTAACTGATCAATTGCCGCTGCTCTGAATGTATCTGCTGCAGCAATAAGAACTTTATATTTTTTAGACTTTAATGATGATGCCATTTTACCAATAGAAGTAGTTTTTCCGACTCCATTAACCCCTATTACCAAAATCACCTTTGGTAGCTCTAGTTCCTTTATTCGATCTTCCTCTTCACCTAATATATCCATTAAAACTTCTTTTAAACAGGGTATAATCTCTGATGGGTCTTTTATTTTTAATTCCCTTACTCTTTTTCTAAGTTTTTCAATTACATAAACAGAAGTATCTACACCTATATCTGATGTAATTAATATTTCCTCAAGTTCCTCAAACAATTCATCATCAATTGTAATTGCCAACTTTAATACATCACTAACTTTTTCTGTAATACTATTTCTAGTCTTTGCTAATCCATCTTTTAATTTATCAAAAAATCCTCCAAACATTTCAAGTCCTCCTTGTTTATACTTTAAAACGCAAAATGATTATTATAAGCCCTTACTTTTTTAAATCAATGGATACTATTTTTGACACACCCTTCTCTTCCATAGTAACACCATATAATACATCCCCAGCCTCCATAGTTCCTTTCCTGTGGGTTATTATAATGAATTGAACATCGTCCGCAAATCTCTTTAAAAACTCCGCGTATCTAACAACGTTTGCATCATCGAGTGCTGCCTCTATTTCATCCAAAATACAAAATGGCGTTGGCTTCATCTTAAGTATTGCAAATAATAATGCAATCGCTGATAAAACTTTTTCCCCACCAGACATCAAACTTATATTTTGAAGTTTTTTCCCTGGTGGCTGAACGTTTATGTCAATTTTTGCTGTAAGTTCATCGCCCTCTGTAAGTATTAAATCTGCGCTACCACCTTTAAATAACTCCATGAATGTCTCATTAAAATTTTGTCTTAATATAATAAAATTTTCCGCAAATATTTTTTTCATTTTTTGTGTCATTCCACTTATTACAGTCAATAATTCATTTTTAGCTGATACTAAGTCTTCCTTTTGACCATTCATAAATGTATATTTGTCTTTGACCTCTTTATACTCTTCAATAGCACTTACATTTATTTTACCAAGAAGTGTTATATCCTCTTTTAATTTTGCTATTTCATTTTTAAGCTTATAAATATCATCAATTTCTTTTTTAAATATTAGAGCCTCCGCATATGTTAGTTCAAAGTCTTCATTCAATTTTTTATAGTAATTATCCTTTTCCATACTTACTTTTGCTAGAGCTAATTGACACTTATATAAACTTTTTTCCGTTTTTTCAAGTATCGACGTAACATTATCAAACTGATCCACATTTGTTTTTATATTATCTTTAATCTTAATCCTTTGAATTTCATAATCATCAAAGTTTTTTTTCATTTCTTCTATGTTAATCAATATTTCATTTGCCTTTTTTTCTACACTTTGAATTGAACATACACTTGTTTCCTTGTTTTTTATAGCTTCTTCTATTTCTCTAGAATATATAATAATCTTTTCACTTCGAGATAACATGTCTACATTCAATCTTTTAATTTCAGACTCCTTATTACGTAACGCCTCATAGATTTGAGCCTTTTTTATCTTAGACTCTGTAATTACTTCTTTTATATTATCAATTTCTTGCAATTTATCTTTTAATTTAAATTCAATTCTATTTAAATTTTGCTCTATTTCGTCTTTTAAATGTGTGAACTTAGTAACTAACATCTTCTTTTCTTCAATTTCTATATATCCTTTTTTAAGTTTACTATCTTCTGAAGATTTTTCAATATTTGAATTTCTACTATTGCTCTGTAATCTATTTGTATCATCCACTATTGAGTTTATTTTAGCCTCTTTTTTTGCTACCTCAATGTTTTCAAAGTGAATTTTTTCTCTTATTTTTAAATTTTCATCATCATATCTTAAAATTTCACTTTTACCTTTTTTTATTTTTTCTAGATAAATAATGTTTTCCTTTTTTAGAGTTGATAAATCCTTATCTAATTCTTTAAGTTCTCTTTTTCTTCCAATTATACTTGATGTTTTTGTATATACACTTCCACCAGTTAGTGACCCACCAACGTTTATAACCTCACCCGATAGCGTAACAATTTTAATTCTATGATTATTACATTTTGATATCTGCAAAGCTGAATCCATATCTTTACAGATAATTGTTCTACCTAAAATAAATGCCATAACCTCACTAAATTTTTCATCATACTCTATAAGTTCACTTGCTATTCCTACAAAACCTGAATTACTTTTAGTTTCATTATCAATGATAATCTTTCTGCCCTTAATAATGTTTAAGGGTAAAAATGTCGCACGTCCAAGTTTATTTGCTTTTAAATAATTTATTAATATTCTTGCCACGTTTTCATCTTTAGTTATTATGTGTGATATAGTACCACCCAAAGCAATTTCTAAAGCCACTTCTAAATACTTTTCGACCCTTATAATTTCACCAAGTACAAAACATTCATGAACGTTACCTATTTTACCTTCATTAACGTTTTGCATTAAGTTCTTTACCGATTTATTATAACCTTCATGTTTTTTCTCGAGTATTGTAAGTACATTAAAATTAGCTTCCGCTTTATTAATTTTAAAACTACAATTCTCCATATCTTTTTCATCTATAGCTAAAATATTTTGAAGTTTAATAATTTCAATTTTATTTTCATCAAGCTTACTTTGACATTTTATAATCTTGTGCCTTACTTCTTTCATTTCATTTTCAAGCGTTATTTTTGTAGTAAGGTTCACTTTTATTGAATTTTCAAGATCTTCAATAGTGTTTGTAAGCATTATTATTCTATTTTTAGATATATCTATATTATTATTTAATAATAATAAACTATTGTTAGACACCATATTTCCGTTAATATTATTTTGTTTCTCTTCCTTAAGCGATTTAATTTCATTGCTTTCAATTTCTATATTTTCCTGAATCGTTTTTATTTTTATTTCTTCTGATTTGATTCCTTCATCTATTTCTATTTGAATATTTTTTATATTATTTAACGAATCCTCAGCTTTTGTGTTATTGTTTTTAAGTTCTAACAAACTTTTATGAGTTATACAACTCTCATTGGTTGTTTTATCAATGACCTTTTCTAAATTTTCTATTCTCTCATGAAGAATATTTATTTGTGAGATATTATTTTGATATATTATCTTATTATCATAAAATAATTGTTTTTCTTCCTGGCTTTTATTCTCAAATTTTTCAAACTTATCATTTAATAATTCAACATCTTTCTTAAAAGATATTTTTTCTTTCGTAGTTTTTACAACTTCTACCTGTAAATTATCTAATTCATCATGTAATCCTTCCATTTTTTCTTCTACTTTAGTAATAGAATCAATAATTATGCTAACTTCTTTACTTTTCAATTCTTCGAAAAGCTTTAAAAATCTTTTTGCCTTATCACTTTCATTCATTAATGGTTCTAATCGTTCCTCATAAGTACTTAAGATATCACTTATTCTAATTAAATTTTGATCTGTGTTATCTAGTCTTTTTTCTGCTTCTTCTTTCCTTGTTTTATATTTAACAATTCCTGCAGCTTCTTCAAATAATTTTCTTCTTTCTTCAGCTTTACCACTTAAAATAGCATCAATTTTACCTTGACCAATAATTGAATATCCTTCTTTTCCTATGCCTGTATCCATAAAGAGCTGTTGAACATCTTTTAACCTACAAGATGTATTATTTATTAAATATTCACTTTCTCCTGAGCGATATAATCTTCTCGATATAGTTACATTAGCATAATCAATATCTAATTCTGACTCACTATTATCAAGTGTTAACGACACCTGAGCTAGCCCCACCGGTTTTCTAAACTGTGTACCTGCAAATATAACGTCTTCCATTTTATCGCCTCTTAGGCTTCGTACACTTTGTTCTCCAAGGACCCATCTTACGGCATCCGAGATATTACTTTTCCCACTTCCATTAGGTCCCACTACTGCTGTAATACCCTTCTCAAATGTTAATTCAGTCTTATCTGCAAAGGATTTAAATCCTCTTATTTCAATTGATTTTAAGAACATGAAACACTCTCCTATTTTACCTAAATAGCACTGGTAATACAAAACCTACCATAAAAATAACAACAATACCATAAATCATTACCTTTGTATATTTATCTCTTTTTTGCTTTTTCATACTTCACCTCATATTTTTATTTTTATAATTTTTTTAATATAAAAAAGAATATATTACTATAAATTTATTAAATGCAATATATACTTAATTAACCTTTTAATAATTGAAATTATATTTTACACTAAATCAGAATTTTTTTTATGCTTTATAGACACATATTCATATATAGTCATAATAATACACTGTTCTTTTATTTTTATGCTAAGACTTCCACGTTTAACTGTAATATCTTGAGATACATCTATAGAAATTGTTTTTAATCTATTTTTTAGTTCATTAAAATAAATTTTTCCATTAGCATAAAGCTTTGAAATATCTTTTGGATTAATTTTTACTAAAGCCTTATCATGAATAACCTCTTTATTAAAACTATTTACGATAACATCATATATTAAACCACTATATATACTACCCTCAACTAGCTCTCTAAATGCAGGATGAAATGGACCCGCAACAAGATCATGTCCCTCTGATATTTCACTTGTAGGTTGTAATCCTATTCTAATAACATTTATTTGGTTTTGTGTCAACATAATATAAATAATCTTACTTATATTTACCGCCTCACTTAATGAATAAGGTTTAAATTTATGCTCTATGTACATTTTTTCCATTTGAGTGTTTTTAATCACAAGAGCAGGATATATACGGCAAATATCTGGTTTAAGATCAATAACTCTTTTAGTTGTCTCAATATCTTTAGTTATATTATCTCCTGGAAGGCCTATCATTATTTGATGTCCTAAAGTGAAACCATATTGCCTTATTAGCTTAGATGCATATTCTACATCTGACGCAGTATGACCCCGTCCAGATTTTAATAGTACCTCTTCATCCATAGATTGGACTCCAAGTTCTATAATATCTACAGAGTACTTTTTTAAATTTTTTAATATATTATCATCAATGTAATCTGGTCTTGTAGATAACCTAATGTATTTTATTTTATTATCATCTTTAAACTTTTTAGCAACAGTTAATAATTCTATTTGTTTTTCTATTTTTATAGCTGTAAATGTCCCTCCAAAAAAGGATACTTCAATAATAGCATCATCATTCTTTATGGTTTCAAGGTATTCATTTATTGTTTTTTCTACATACATTGCATCGACTTTCGATTTTGTGCCTGTTATACTATCTTGATTGCAAAACACACACTCATGGGGGCATCCTTCATGTGGGACAAATATAGGAATAATGTAATGCAAATTACTCATGTACATCATCCTTATTTACCATAACCTCTTTAGCTGCATTTTGTTCTGCTTCTTTTTTGCTAAACCCTTGCCCTGAACCTTTAACGCAATCATTTATCAAAATATTAACAAAAAACTTTCGTCTATGAGGTGGTCCTTCAAATTTTACAAGTTCATAACGGATATTAACTTCTCCATTTTGCTGAAATATCTCTTGAAGTTTTGTCTTATAATCTAAAATTATCTCATTATTAATTGCTTTCTCAATAGTTGTTTTAAAGTTATTAAGTATAAATTCCTTAGAATACTCTATTCCTTTATCCAAATATATAGCAGCAAGCACTGCTTCAACACAATCAGCGAGTATCGATACTCTATTTCTACCGCCAGTAATTTCTTCACCCTTACTCATGTTCATATATAAACCAAGTTCCCAACTATTAGCTATATCACAAAGCGAATTTTCGCACACTATCAGCGACCTAATTTTAGTTAAATAACCTTCAGGTTTCTGCGTAAACCGACTATATAAGTGTTCGGATATTATAAGTTGCAATACGGAATCCCCTAAGAACTCGAGTCTTTCATTAAACTCAACCTTCTTTTTTTGATTTGCATAAGAACTATGGGTAATTGCAGTTTTTAATAAATTCTTATCACTAAAATTTAATTTCAGTTTGTTTTCAAGGTCCTGTAATTGTATATCATTTTTCATAATCATTACTCCTTCTCGGAAGTTTATTTTAAAAATTTTATCTGTAGTTATATCACTTATTCCTCAGAATGAGCTTTAATATACTCTACTATATCACCAACAGTGGCAATTTTTTCGACATCTTCATCCGGAATTTCTATATCATATTTTTCCTCAAGCTCCATAATTAATTCTACAATATCAAGAGAATCTGCCCCTAAATCATTCATAAAAGATGATCCTATTTTTATTTCTTCCTCATCTATATTTAATTGTGATGATATGCAAGCTCTAATTTCTTCAAACATAATTTTTCACCTTCCTTGTATTTTTATATGTTACGTAATAATCACTAGTATCCCAATTTATGCTTTTTCCTTATCTGATAGCTTTTCAATTTCTAATTTTAATTTATCAACAACATTATTATCATAAAATATTGTTGCCTGTTTAATTGCATTTTTAAAAGCTTTGGCATCTGAACTTCCATGTGCTTTTATACAAATACCATTTACTCCAAGAAACGCAGCTCCACCATATTCTTTATAATCAAAGTCTTTTTTAAACTTTTTAAAGACTGGCTTTAACAACATACCACCAATCTTAGTTCTAACAGATGCCATTATACTTGTTTTTAATAAATCAAATATAGTAGCAACAGTACCTTCATATAATTTTAAAATTACATTTCCAGTGAACCCATCACATACTAAAACATTAACATCTCCAGTTGGAATTTCTCTAGCTTCCACATTGCCTACAAAATTCAAGTTCGCTTCCTTCAATAATTTAAACGTTGCTTTAGAAAGTTCATTACCCTTTTCTTCTTCAGTCCCTATATTTACAAGCCCTACAGATGGATTAACTATATTTAAAATATTTTCAAAATATATTTTCCCCATAATTCCAAATTGCAATAAATAATTGGGTTTACACTCTGCATTTGCTCCACAATCAATAATCATAAAAGGCATTTTTTTACCTGGCAATACCGGTGCGAGTGCTGGTCTATCTATTCCCTTTATTCTTCCCACTATAAGCGTACACCCAGCCAGAAATGCTCCTGTACTTCCCGCTGAAATAACGGCATCTGCATCTCCATTTTTCACAAGATTTAATGCCTTTACTAAACTAGAATCCTTTTTACGCTTAACAGCCATTACAGGATGATCATTTACATCAATAACTTCTGTAGTATTAATAATTTTTATTTTAGTAGTATCATAGGTATGCTTTTTTAACTCTTCTCTTATTAAATCTTCACTGCCAGTTATTAATATATCTATATTGTATTCTTTTATAGCTGCAATACAACCTTCAACCACAGCATTTGGAGAGAAATCTCCTCCCATTCCATCTACAACAACTACCATTTTAATCCCTCACTTTGAATCTTCCAAATAAATAAATATCTATTTATTTATTTGGTTATTTATTTGTTTACTTATATTATATACCATATTATTTAAATATCTATAGTCTTAACAATGCTTAAATACAAAATATAATTATATTTGTATTTAAAAACAAAAAAGAAAGTCTTTCGACTTTCCTTTTTATTTTTGTTCCATTGAAACAACTTCTCTATTTTTGTAATATCCACAGTTTTTACATACTCTGTGAGCAAGCTTCATATCGTGGCATTGAGGACATTCAACTATTCCTGGTAAACCAAGTTTAAATGTTTGCGCTCTTCGAGAATCTCTTCTACCTTTAGAAAATTTTCTAGCAGGATTTCCCATTGTAACACCTCCTTAATCAGTTGAAAACAAATTTTTTAATTTTGCCAACCTTGGATCAATATCATCAATAACACAATTACATGTATTATGATTTAAATTAATTCCACACTGATGGCATAAGCCTTTACAATCTTTATTACAAAGTCTTTTTATAGGCAGAATAGAAATGATATTATTTTCCACAATCTCATTTAAATCTAATCTATCATCTTCAATAAAAATAATATCCTCATCTTCACTCTTTAGAGTTTTCGACAATCTTTCATTTAATTCAATATGTATTAAATAAGAAAAGGTCTCAAGACACCTAGAACAAGCAAGTAATAGTTCTGTATCAATACTTCCAGTTAAATCTATATCATCATCATTAGATTTTAAAGTCAAATGCATTTTAACTGGTTTAGAAAATTGTATAAATTCATTATCATAGCAAAACTTAGCTTTTTCTAAATCTAAATCAATTTCTTTTCTTGCTCTTTTATTACTAAATAATTCTGAAACGTCTATTACCATACTATCCACTCTGAAAAACTAAATATCAATTAATTTTTCTCATATAAAGAAAATCTCTATATCTTGTATAAAAAAATTATACAGCTCGAGCAAAGCTTCTGCGTCCCTCCTAACTAAATTGTTTTTTACTTACTTCAAACACAGTCTATTATATAAACAATACAATAAAAAGTCAAGAATTATTTATCATAGAATTTAGTAATTTTATTTTATAAGAGCCATAGTGTCTCTTGCAATTACTAGTTCTTCATTAGTTGGTATAACTAATATTTTAGTTTTTGAATCATCTGTGTTTACTTCTGCTTCAATTCCTGAAATATTATTTTTTGACTTATCTAAAACTGCTCCCAGAAATTCTAGTCCAGCGCATACTCCCTCTCTTATTTTAGAAGAATTTTCGCCAAGTCCGGCAGTAAATATAATTGCATCTACTCCGCCCATTACTGCTGCATAAGCACCTATAAATTTCTTAGCTTTATAACAAAATATATCAATTGCGAGTTGAGCTCTTTGATTTCCATCATTCGTTGCAGCTGAATTTACATCTCTAAAGTCACTACTCACTCCTGATACACCTAAAAGACCTGACTCTTTGTTCATTAAGTTATCTACTTCATCAACTGTTAATTTCAATTCTTTCATCATATATATTAATATAGCTGGGTCTATACTTCCACATCTAGTGCCCATAGCCATTCCTTCAAGTGGAGTAAATCCCATACTCGTCTCTACAGACTTACCGTTTTGAATCGCACAAATGCTTGCTCCATTTCCTAAATGACAAGTTATTAATTTTAATTTTTTTATATCCTTACCCATCATTTGCGCAGCTTTATCTGAAACATATTTGTGAGACGTTCCATGAAATCCATATTTCCTAACACCATGATCAGTATAAAGCCAATATGGAAGTGGGTACATATATGCGACCTCTGGAATTGTTTGATGAAATGCAGTATCAAATACCGCCACCATTTTCGTATTTGGCATCAATACTTTGCAAGCACTAATTCCAATTATATTAGCTGGATTATGAAGAGGTGCAAGTTTTGTACACTCTTCTAAACCTTTCATTATTTCATCATCAAGCATAACTGAATTTGCATACTTTTCTCCACCATGAACTACTCTATGTCCCACTGCACCTATTTCAGATAAATCTTTAATAACACCATGTTCTTGATCTACAAGCGCACCAAGTACCACTCTAATAGCATCTGTATGATTTTCCATTGGCTCTTCAATAATGTATTTCTTTCCATCAACTTTTTGAGTTAATATTGATTTCTTTGTAGCTATTCTCTCAACTAATCCTAGTGCTACACATTGTTCATTTTCCATATCAATTAATTGATACTTAAGCGATGAACTTCCACAGTTTATAACTAATATTTTCATTAACATCTTCTCCCCTCATTACATCATAACTATTTTTGAATTTGAGCTTGAACTGCTGTTACTGCAACAACATTAACTATATCATCCACACTGCATCCTCTAGATAAATCATTTATAGGCTTCGCAAATCCTTGACAAACTGGTCCAATAGCTTTTGCCCTCGCAAATCTTTGCACTAATTTATATCCAATATTTCCAGATTGTATATCTGGAAATATTAAAACATTTGCCTTTCCAGCCACAGTACTATTTGGTGCTTTTTGTTTTGCTACGCTAGCAACAATAGCTGCATCTAGCTGAAGTTCTCCATCAATTTGTAAATCGGGTCTAGCATTCTTTGCTATTTCAGTAGCCTTCACAACTTTATCAACTTTTTCATGTTTTGCACTGCCCATAGTTGAAAAAGAAAGCATCGCAACTTTAGGTTCAAAACCACATAATAATTTTGCATTATCTGCAGTGCTAATAGCGATAGCTGCTAATTCTTCTGCCGTAGGGTTTATGTTAACAGCAGAATCTGCAAATAAAAGCAGTCCGTCTTCTCCATATTCATCATGAGGCAATTCCATTATAAAAAAGCTTGAAATAACCTTAATTCCTGGTGCAGTTTTAACGATTTGCATTCCAGGTCTAAGTAAATCTCCTGTATAATGCACTGCTCCTGAAACCATTCCATCAGCTTCTCCCATCTTAAGCATCATAGTTCCAAAATACACACAATCCTTCATAGTCTCAGCCGCTTTTTCTATAGTCATTCCTTTATTTTTTCTTAACTCATAGAATTCCTTTGCATAAACCTCAGTTTTTTCAGAATTTTTTGGATCTACAATTTCTATACCGCTAATATTTACTGAAAGTTCAGCGGCTTTATTTTGTATTATGCTTGCATCACCTATTAATATTACTTCGGCTAATGAATTATTTTTAAGAATTTCACTAGCTTTTATAGTTCTTTCTTCCTCGCCTTCTGGGAGTACTATTCTTTTTTTGTCTGCTTGTGCCATTTTGTGCATTTTTTCTATAAATGTCATTATTTTTCTCCTCTCAATCACTATCAACTTGTATCCATTTATAATATACACTATTTAATCTGTACATTTCAATATAGATAAATTATTAACATAATTTATCTATATTTCATAAGTATCCAACAAAATAACCTTTACCCTAAGCCAAAATTATACTAATGATTTTATAAACTATTTGTTATCTTAATCTTCATATATTTCTGTAAATCATACAATATTAATTTGTACAAAACTCAAAATCAACGTAATTTATTTTTTAATCATGCGTATAATAATTTATTTTTATTGTGTGACTTTTGTCTCTTTTTATACTAAAATATATCTACTTTTAATAATTCATTATATAATATATAATGTATAAGACAGGTTAAGAATTCTTTAATTTTAGATTCAATATATATTTAAAAGAGATATTAGATTCTTACACTTTTATTATATATAAATTATTAGCTTATAATTTATATGAGCTTCCAAGAGGTGATTTAATGAATGTTTCAGGTATAATCGTTGAATATAATCCACTGCATAATGGTCATATATATCATATTAATAAAACCAAGGAACTTACAAATTGCGATGCCTTAATTGGTGTTATGAGTGGTAATTTTACTCAACGTGGAATTCCATCGAGTATTGACAAATGGACAAAAACTAAAATGGCTTTAAACAACGGAATAGATTTAGTAATAGAATTACCAACTATCTACAGTGTGTCTTCAGCAGAATTTTTTGCACAGGGAGCTGTCAGTCTCTTAAACAGCTTAGGAATAGTAGATAACATTTGCTTTGGTAGTGAACATGGTGACATTAATGATATATATAATATCTCAAATATACTACTTAAAGAACCTATTGAATTCAAATTAATGTTAAAAATATATCTATCCAAAGGTATTACATACCCCTTAGCAAGAGCTAATGCGCTTTATGACTATTTGAAAAATTCAAACATGCTCATATCAAACTTATTATTAGGTAATTTCTTAAATTCTTCTAATAATATACTGGGGATCGAGTATTGTAAAAGCTTAATAAAGCTCAATAGTTCAATCACACCTTATACCTTAAAAAGAAAAGGTGCATCTTACAACAGTAATTCCATAAATAATGAATTTTCAAGCGCAACTGCTATAAGAAAATTTGTAAAAGAAAATGGTATTTCAACAAATTTAAAAGATTGTGTACCACCATCGGTGTTAACTGAAATTAAAGATCTATACTCAAAAGATAACAAGTTCATATTTGAAGATTCTATGTTCCCGTACATTAAATATAAATCGGCTACATCAAAAAACTCTTTAATAAATTTACCAGATGTATCTGAGGGGCTTGATAATAGAATTATTAAATCCTTACAAAATAATTTGACGTACTCTAGTGCGCTTGAAGATATAAAAAGCAAACGTTACACCTATAGCCGAATAAGCAGAATATTATGCCAATTTTTTATAGGCTTTGATAATTTTGATACTACGAGATTAAGATCAGATCCTTGCCCTTATGCTCGAGTTTTAGGATTTAACTCAAAAGGAAAGTCAATTTTAAAATCTATAAAATCAAACAGTAGCATTCCACTTTATACTAAGATTTCTAAAAAATCCAATGAAACGTTAAGGCTTGACATTCAATCTACAAGGGCTTATAGCATCTTAAATAAAAGCATAGATCCCAGTAGCGACTATTTAATATCCCCAATTATAATAAAATAATAAAACATTTATAATAAAATAATAAAACAATAATAAAAAATGCGACTATCGAATTACGATAGTCGCATTTTTTATATTTAAAATTAGTATTTCTAATACATAAGTTTATTAAATTCAAATATATTTAATATAGTAGTACTTTAAGGAGGGGCTTAAAATTGAAATTATTATTAGTTATATTATTAATCTCTATATTATTTTTGTTATTTAAGTTATTTAAAACTTTAAAAATAAATTTATCTGTGACATTGATTTGTTCCCTTATTATTGTTCAAATAATATTAGCACCGAATATTTGTATCCAATACACTATTTCTGGTACAAAATTATTTTTTAATGCAATTTTTCCATCTCTTTTCCCATTTTTAGTTGTAATAAATATCATAATAGGTTACGACGGTATTCACATTTATTCTAAATTACTAGGAAATTTAATATGCAGACCATTAAAACTACCAAAAGAATGTAACTTTGCACTTTTAGTTAGTGTGCTATGTGGATATCCACTTGGTGCACGTTATACTTGCGATTTATACGAAAAAAACATAATTGATTTAAATTCCTGTGAAAGATTATTAAATATCGCTTCTAATGCAAGCCCACTTTTTATTTTAGGATCCGTAGGAACATCTATGATGTTTAGTCCTAAAATTGGTTATATACTATTGTTATCTAATATTCTTTCATGTATTTTTATGGGATTAATTATTCCCTCGAAAAATTATGCTTTTAGAATTAAGTATAGAAGTAGTAATTTTTCTAAGGCTGAGTCAAACAATTTAAACATCGGTATTATATTAAAAAACAGTATTGAAGATGCTATGAAAAACGCGCTAAATATAGGTGGTTTTATTGTAATATTCACAGTAATAACAGGCATAATTAAAGACAATGTCCTATTTAACATTGTCATAAACAAATTATCTTTAATTATTGGTGCCTCAGGTAATTTTATAGAAGGTATACTTCTCGGAATGCTTGAAATGACTAATGGATGTTATTTAATATCCTCTAGCCATTCAAATCTTTATGTAAAACTTCCAGTTTTGAGTTTTTTAATTGCTTTTAGTGGTCTATCTATAATTTCCCAAGTGTATAGCTATACATATAAATATACTGTATCAATAAAAAAATATATTATAAGAAAATTTTTTCAAGGTATAATCTCTTCAATTCTAACAATAATATTATATTATATTTTTTTAAATGTTTCATCTATTCTTACTTTTAATAATATGAATCTATATAAAAATTATAATTTATACTTGTTAATATTAATAATTTTAATTATACCATCATTGCTTATAACTATTATTAAATTATTTCATACTTCTTAATTCTTTTACATTTTCCCTTATTGATGTTGTAGTATTTGTAACTTCTCCCTGCATAAGTATTAAGAAGTCTTGAACATCACCTTTAATTTCATGAAGCATTTTCTGTCCTTTTAATTCGATTTCTTTATCCAATTGGGATAATATTTCATCTGCATAATCCTTAGCTCCGAGTCTCATAATTTTAGCATCTCTCTGAGCTGAGGCTATAATTTCTTCAGATCGATTTAATGCCTCTTTAACTAGGTCTTGTTTTTCAACTCTTCTTCTTATTTTGTCAACTGTCTCTTCCTCAAAAATCTTAGCTTGTTTTCTTGCATCAACTAAGATTCGTTCTTTTTCATCGCAAACCCACTGTGCCTTCTTAAATTCATCTGGCAAGTGATTTATAATTTGGTCAACTATATCTAATATTTCTCTCTTATTTATAACTGCTTTACCTGTAACAGGTATTTTAGACGAACTCTCAATAATTCCTTGAAGATATTCTAAAAGCTTTATAACATCCATATTTCCCCCCTATTTAGAATTAATTTTCCTAATAATCTCTGGAATAATTTCCTCAGGTACTAACCCTTTAATAGATCCTCCAAGCATTACAACTTGTTTAACTGACGTAGAACTTATATAACAGTACTCCGTTTTTGTCATCATAAACACCGTCTCCTTACTTGGATCAAGCTTATTATTCATTGCTGCCATTTGAAACTCATATTCAAAATCAGAAACACTTCTAAGACCTTTAACAATAACCCTAGCATCCTCTTTATTCATAAGGTTAACAAGTAAACCACTAAACTTCTCCACACGTACATTAGGCAAATTTTTCACTACGTTTTTTATTTGTGCTACCCTCTCATCTACCGAAAACAAACATTTTTTTGCAGGATTAACCACTACTCCTACAATCAATTCATTAAATACTTTTGACGCCCTCTCAATAATGTCTAAATGTCCATTTGTTATTGGATCAAAACTTCCAGGGCAAATTGCTTTTTTCATGTTATTCCTCCATGTTTTCCTCTGGGTTAGATAACAATTATTAATTATCCCCCTGTATTTTCTAAAGGAAACTAATAATATTAATTATTAGTTTCCTTATATTTATAAAACAATACAGTAGTGTTTCCATATTTTCTTGAATCAGACAAATGAATAATACCATTGCCTTCATATATTTCTTCAGATGAATCTATTTTGCAGACTATAAGCCCCTCTTTACTCAAAAGACTATTGCTAGAAATTATTTCAATAGCAGGTGGAATCATATCTTTTGCATATGGTGGATCTATAAAAATCAAATCAAACACAATCCCTTCATTTGCAAACTGCTCCATGTATTTATACGTATCACCTTTTAAGCATTTACATATATCATTAAACTTTAAATTATCTACATTACTTTGTAACATTTCAAAGGTAGTATCACCCATATCAATAAGGTAACATTTAGCTGCTCCCCTACTTGCTGCCTCGAGTCCTAAGCTACCTGTACCTGAGAACATATCCACAACTACAGCATCACGTACTCTATTTTGAATTATATTAAATATAGCTTCTTTTATTCTATCTAATGTTGGCCTCGTTCCCATCCCAACAGGTGACAATAACTTTCTCCCTCTTGCACTTCCCGATATAATTCTCATATGTTTATTCCTCCATCTAAGCAAGTTTCGATAATATTTTAACATACATATGTATTTTATACAAAGATATTTTTATCTAATTAAAGCAAATATAGCTAGAAGTTTGCTCAATTTTTTGTAATATCTCATTTTTCACCATAACATCGCATGCATTATCACTTTGTATCAACCTCTTCGCTTCACTATTTGCGAGTTTTAAAATACTGATATCTTCAATTACATCTGATAAAATTAAACCTGATTCGCCATGCTGTCTTATGCCAAATAATTCTCCTGCACCCCTAATTTTTAAATCTTCTTCTGCAATAAAAAAGCCATCATTACTTTTTATAAGTATTCCAAGTCTTCTTCTTACTATATTGTTTTTGATATTTGCTAATAGTATGCAATAGGATTTATGTTCACCTCTTCCTACTCTTCCTCTAAGTTGATGAAGCTGTGCAAGTCCAAATCTTTCTGCATTTTCAATTATCATAACCGTAGCGTTTGGTACATTTACACCAACTTCAATTACTGTAGTTGAAACCAAAGCCTTAATTTCCCCTGCTTTAAATTTATCCATAATTTCATTTTTAAGTTTGCTAGGCATTTTGCCGTATACCATTCCTAATTCTATATATTTAAATTGCTCTCTTTTTAATTTTTCATAAAGCATCTCAACAGAGCTTAACTTCATTTCTTCATTTTCCTCAACAAGTGGACAAACTATATAGACTTGCCTTCCCTTATTAATTTGTTCTAAAGCAAATTCATACACTTTAGAACTATTATCCATATTCTCATAAGATGTATCAATTTTCTGCCTACCTGGTGGCAATTCATCGATAATAGATACATCTAAATCACCATATAAATATAAAGATAGCGTTCTGGGAATAGGAGTAGCTGTCATTACAAGAATATCTATATTTTTTTCCTTATTAGAAAATTTATTTCTTTGCGATACTCCAAAACGATGTTGCTCATCAGTAACAATCATGCCTAAATTTTCAAATTCCACATTATCCTCAATAAGTGCATGAGTCCCAACTATAATATCAATAGTTCCATCTTTTAAATCTTGTTTAATTAATTGTTTGTTTTTAGCAGTTGTACTTCCACTTAATATTTGTATATTTAATGAAAAATCCTTTAGTATATTTTTGATTTCTTCATAATGTTGCTTTGCTAAAATCTCAGTTGGTGCCATCATAGCTGTTTGATAACCATTTTTTACAACATTAAACATAGTAATAATAGCAACTATAGTTTTACCACTTCCAACATCCCCCTGTAGCAAGCGATTCATAGCAATATCCTTCTTTTGATCTATTAAAATTTCTCTTACAACTTTGCTTTGTGCCCTTGTAAGATTATAAGGAAGCATCGCCTTTAAAGTTGTAAGTTCCTTTGCCATCTTAAATTGAATACCATTATTATGAGATTTTATAAACTCTTTTAACATTAATATTTTTAATGAATATGTAAAAAGCTCTTGAAATTTAAGTCTTCTTTTGGCTTCATTAAGGAATTCTAAGCTTTTAGGACTATGAATACTCCGAATTGCATCATTTAAAGAGCAAAAAGAATATTTTTCTATTATACCTTTTGGCAAATTCTCTGTTATTGCAATATTACAGAGTACATCAGAAATAATCTTATTAAAGAAATTATTTGTAATATTATTTTTAAGAGGATATGTAGCAATAATTTCATTTTCATCCATTGATGTATTTTTTACTATTTTAGGATTAATAATTGTGATTTCTTCCTTAAATTTATCCACTTTACCTGTGATAAGGTACTTGCTAGAGATTTTGAAACTATTTTTTGCATAAGTTTGATTAAACCACTTACCTTTAAATTCATTATCTCCTTGACAGAAAATTATGGTAGAAAGAGTTTTGTTATTTTTTAGCCTAATGTCTCCTAATATACTTAAAACAGTGCACTCAATAATTACTTTCTCAGTTTTTTCACATTCTAAGATGTTTTTATGAACTGATACATTCTCATAATCTCGCGGAAAATATAATAACAAATCTAACACATTAAAAATCCCACACTTATTCAAACTATCTGCCATTTTAGGGCCAACACCTTTTATATATTTTATATCGCTATAAGTATCCATAAATACCACCTCGAAAATAATATTTTATTAATAATTCTGTTCCTTTCATTTCTTGCGGTTTAAGACACATGAAAAAAAGCCCGAGGGCTTTTATTCAACTGAAGCAATAAAATAATACAAGGGTTGTTTTCCATTATATTGTTGAATGTCTAAATTTGGGTATTTATGCTCTAACTTAGAAATAAGCTTTTCTACTTCGGTTAAAACACAATCTTCTCCATAAAAAATTGTAATAAGTTCGCTATTATCATTTACCATGCTTCCAATAATATCAGCGCAAACTTTATACATATCGGTTCCAACCTCACAAATTTTTTGTTCAACTAATCCTAAAATATTTCCTTGTTTTATTATTTTTCCATCAGATTCAGTGTCTTTAACTGCATATGTTACAGAAGCAGTCGCAACATTTTTTATAACTTCTTTCAATTTTTTTTCATTTTCCTCTACACTAACATCTGGATTAAACATTGTTACAGCAGTTATTCCCTGTGGGATAGTTTTAGATGGAATGACCACTATATTTTTATCTGACAATTCAGCCGCTTGAATCGCTGCCATAAGTATATTTTTATTGTTAGGTAATACGAATATATTTTCAGCATTAATTTTACTTATGCTATCTATTATATCCTGTATACTCGGATTCATAGTTTGTCCGCCTTCTATTACAACATCCACACCTAAATCCTCAAAAATATTTTTTATTCCTTCTCCAAGCGCAACAGATATAAACCCATATTTTTTATTTTCTATTAAATCTGATTTTGTTATATCTTTTTCTAAAAATTTTTCTAATTTCTCATCAGTTATGCCTAATAAGTTTCTATGTTGCTCTCTCATATTTTCAATTTTAACCTTAGACAGTTCCCCTAGTGTTACTGCTTTTGAAAGCACAAGCCCTGGATCATTTGTATGTATGTGAATTTTCAAAAACTCATCTTGTAAAACTACGACCATCGAGTCTCCAATTTTTTCTAAATACTCTTTTAATTTATTGGTATCAACATCTTTCGCTATAATTAATAATTCAGTACAATACCCAAACTTTATTTCTATAGGAACTTCTACAGCCGAAGATACAATAGCTTCTTTTTTAGTACTTTTTTTGTTTGTATTATAAATTACAGCCTCGATGTTATTGCTTATAGCTTCCTTCATCCCTTTAAACAATATAAGAAGACCCATACCACCTGCATCTACTACTTTTGCTTCTTTTAATGCTGCAAGCATATCTGGAGTTTTGTTTAGCATTATTTCACTATGCTTGCAAACCTCATTCATAAGTTCTACAATATCTGAAGTCTCACTATTAACTGCACTTTCACCCGCGGTTTTAATAATAGTTAAGATAGTTCCTTCAGTAGGCCTCATAACAGCTTTATATGCAAACTTTGATCCTTCCAAAATACTTTTAGCAAATTCTTCAGATGTAGCTTCTGTTATGCCTTCTAGGCCCTTTGCAATGCCTCTAAATATTTGTGATAATATTACTCCCGAATTACCTCTTGCGCCCATAAGCGCGCCTCTAGCTAGTATTTTAGCTATCTCAGCAATAGATTCAGTTTGTATGCTTTCAATTTCTTGCACTGCTGCTTTAAATGTCATTGACATATTAGTACCTGTATCTCCATCTGGAACTGGAAATACATTTAACGAATTCACATATTCTTTCTCATCTTCCAACCTATTTGATGCGTTAATTACCATATTTCGGAAATGATGTCCATTAATCTTTAAGTATTCCACTTCTTTTGCCCCCTTAAACCCTTACACCTTGTACGTTTACAGTTATTTCCGCAACTTTTAATCCTGTATAATTTTCAACGTTATATCTTATTTTTTGAATTATATTATTTGCTATTATTGAAATTTTTGTTCCATATTCAACAATTATATATAATTCGATAAATAGTTTGTTTTCTTTAGAATTAATTTTAACTCCTTTATTTAAACCATCACTTTTAATTAATTGCCAAAATCCATCCTTGGCATTTTTAAGAGCCATGCCCACAACTCCATAACACTCCGTTGTAGAAATGCCAACTATATTAGCTAACGCTTCCTCTGAATAATATATAATACCATTCTCGTTTGTAATGTTACCTATCATTGTAATTCCTCCTTATAAAGCTATATAGATTATATTATATTATATCACTAATTTATTCAACAAAATAATTCTATAATTATTATCATTAGTAATTATAGAATTTTTAACTTGCAAGAGTAGTAGTATCTATGTTACAATAATGCGTGTTTCAATTGAGAAGAATTTTTTCTTCATAGTCTTAAGGAGGTGTTTTCATTGTCAAGAAAATGCGAAATATGCGATAAAGGTGTTGTTTCAGGTAGCCAATATAGTCACTCACACCGTGAATCAAAAAGAAAATGGGCTCCAAACATTCAAAAAGTTAAAGCTATAGTTAGCGGAACGCCTAAGTCTATACATGTATGTACTAGATGTCTTCGTTCAGGTAAAGTACAACGTGCTATATAATTAAAAAATGAAAATGCAGCTTTTTAGCTGCATTTTTTATTTAAATACAACTATAAACTTGCATTTTTACTCTTCTATGTTATTTTTTTAAAAAAAATTTGATTATTCGGGACATAAATCTCGGTAATTTAATAGCCACAATTCTCATTTCCTTACCTCCCAAACATAATATATAAAAATATTTAATTATAATCTTTTAAAAACTCAGTATCACTAACAATGATCGTTATGATTCATTATACTAAAACCAAAATAAACAATTCCTCCTCCCACAACGATTATCCACCACCAAAATGGAACTATTACTACTGTTATAATTCCTATTCCTAAACATGTTATGATTACTCCAAGTTGTCTTTGTAAACACCTAAACCACCTTTTCATAAGTTATTCCCCTCTCAAAGTATTCCAATAGTATTATATGATTTACTTTTAATAATGTTTACAAAATAAAAAACTATTTTTTTATTGAAGTAATCAATAAAAAAATAGTTTTTTATATAAATATTAATCTTTTGATAGTATTATCATCAGCGTTCCAGTTTTAAATTTCAGTTTAACTTGAGGACATGCAAACTCATTTGAAATACTTATACTTTCCCCAATCTTTAAATTGTAATTATATAAAGGATACTTCGCTCCTTCAATCGTTAATCCGATTATTTCATCACCATAAGATTGTACTGAAAATATCTTACCTACGATGCCATTTAATAGTGTTGAATCATTAACTAACGTAATAATATTATTATCATCCTTAATGCTTGCATTAACCTTGTTTTCTAAGCAAATCTTAAGCATCCCAATATTACCAAGCAGGTGATCAATTCTACTGCCTGTGCATCCTAAAAGCACTATTTCACTCGGCTTCATACCTATAGCCTTCCTAACTGCAATTTCAGTATCAGTAAAATCCTTTTCTGTCGGATAAATATCTATGATACATTTGTTTTTTTTATAATAACCCAATATTTCTTTATCTATGCTATCAAAATCTCCTACAAGTAAATCTGGTTTAATATTATAGTGATATAAACAATTAGCACCACTGTCAGCTGCAATTAAAAATATGTCCTTTGTCATTTCCTTTATGAGTAATTTCTTTGAGGGAGGTGCCCCTCCAGATATTATTATAACTTTCATGTCAATCATCACCTTCGAAGCTGTTAATCATATAAAAACTATTAAATTCCAGCTCTTAATTTTTTTATATTTTTTTCAATATCATCATTTTTAAATACAGCCGATCCAGCTACAATGACATTAGCACCACTACTCACAACACCATGAATATTAGATTCGTCAATTCCGCCGTCCACTTGAATCATAATATCTTTATTGTAAATATTTGAAAGTTCTCTAACTTCTTTAACTTTATCCGAGCAGTATTCAATAAATTTCTGTCCTCCGAATCCCGGGTTCACTGTCATAATAAGCACCATATCAACATTACTTATCAAATGCTTTATTAAAGATACAGGAGTGGCAGGGTTTAATGCAACTCCTACTTTAACCCCAAGACTTTTTATATAGTTAATAGTTCTATCAATATGCCTATCGGTTTCATAATGAACAGTTATGATATCAGCACCCGAATGTACAAATTCTTCTACATATCTAGATGGTTCTTCTATCATAAGATGTACATCAAATGGTATCCTTGTTAGTTTTCTAATACTCTTAATAATTGGAGTACCAAAAGAAATGTTAGGTACAAACATACCATCCATTACATCAATATGAATCATATCAGCACCACATTCATCTAATTGCTTAATATGTTCTCCTAGCCTTGAAAAATCTGCTGACAGTATTGATGGTGCTATTTTTATCATTTTCTATTCCCCCTAGCAATAATTTCCTCTAAAGTTTTTATATAAAATTTATATCTATCTCTGTAAACTTCATTAACCTCTACAGCTTCCTTAACTCCACAATTAGGTTCCTTGTAATGCATACAATTAGAAAACCTACATTCGTATCTATATTTTTCAAATTCAGGAAAACAATGCTGTAATTGTTCTTTCTCTATAAAATCTAAACTTAATGATGAAAACCCTGGAGTATCTAATAAAAATCCTTCCTCATACTCAATAAGTTCACTATGACGTGTGGTGTGCTTACCTTTTTGCGATTTTTTACTTATGTCTCCAGTTTTCATAGCTTCTCTTCCAAGTATGCTATTAAGTATAGTTGACTTTCCGACTCCAGACGGTCCACAAAAAACAGATATATTATTTTTTATCTTCGCCCTTAGCTCGCCAAGGCCCTCTCCCTCTTTTGCTTTTAAAAATACTATATCACATCCAACACTTTCCAATTCTTTTATAAGGTCTTCATCAACTTTTTCAATTAAATCCAACTTGTTTAAGCAAAGAACTATTTTTAGTCTATAATGCTCGCAAAGCACTAAAAATTTATTTAGAAGTTCCATATTTAAATCGGGTTTCTTAAATGCAAAAACTACAAATGCCTGAGTAACATTAGCAACTACTGGGCGTATCATCTCTGTTTCCCTTGTAAAAATCTTTTCAATTACACCCTTTGTATCATCTGTCTCTAGCATTATTTCTACTTTATCACCAATAACAGGAGAAAGTCCAGTGTACCTGAACTTTCCTCTTGCCTTACATTCTATTACCCTATCTTTAACTTTTACAAAATATAAACCACCTATACCTTTTGTGATTACTCCCTGCATATATCCTCCACCATTTACCTTTAATTTAATATTTGTTTTACTGACCAGTTTTGGGATTTTTATTTGTCGCTGGATCCATTTTAGTTGGGTCCTGAGTCGTTGCCTTAGATGTTAAAGTTATAGTATCTCCAGCACTTACCTTAGTTCCTGCATCCTTATCTTGCGTTTGAATTATATCTTCATCATTACCAGATACCGATATATTTACATTGTTTTTAGAAGCTAAATCTCTTGCGTCTTTAACAGTTCTTCCCTTAAATTCCGGAACATCAACTTGCTGTTTTTCAGGTGCTTTATACGTATAAATGCCAACCCATACAGAGCTACCCTGCGAAACAGTAGTATTTGGTTCAATACTTTGACTTGAAATTTTGCCATCCTGTGATTGATCATTAGTTGGTATTTGTTTTTTATCGCCTAATGTCAAATTACTATTTTGCAATAATGTCGATGCTTGATCTAGCGTTTTCCCAACTAAACTTGGAACCTGTGTAACCTTAACTTTTGGTCCCGTACTTATTACTAAATCTACTTTATCAGCCTTTTGAACTAAGCTACCTTCATCAGGATTTTGACTTATTACAATACCACTAGCAACGGTATCACTAGGCTCTTCTATAACATTACTAAGTTCTAACCCTTTTTCTTCTATACTAGCTTTTGCTGAAGGTCTATCCATTCCTTTAACCGAAATCATCTTAAAGCCCTCTGGTCCTTTGCTCACGTAAACTCTTACTTCTGAATTTTCTTTTACTTCTGTTCCCTCATCAGGAAAACATGCTGTAACGGCACCTTTTGGTTCGTCACTAGTTACTTCTTTATTAACTACAAAATTTAGACCCTTTGCTATTACTAATTTTTCTGCAGCGGCCTTATCAAGTCCTATTATTTTAGGGACTAAAATCTTAGCTTCAACTGCTGCATTCTTGTTAATAACAGATTTTATATATACGAATCCTACCGCACTACATATAACAACTAATAAAATTATTAAAGTAGTAATTATTGTCTTTTTTTTGTTTTTATTTTCATTCTTATTTTTATTTTCATTCTTGACTATTGGCTCTGGACTTTCAACCACGTCTTCTTCTTTTTCATAGTCAGCCATATTTACAGGTGCCATAACTCTTGTGTACTCATTATCCATGCTATTACTAGCAATAGTATATGCACTATTATTTTGTATTCTCTGAAGATCCAAATACATTTCTTTAGCAGTTTGATACCTCTTTATAGGTTCCTTCTCTATAGCTTTTAGTATTAATTTATTCAAGTTTTCTGGAACCTTATTATTTATTTCCTTAGGCGGAACAACTTTTTCTCGTATATGTTTTAAGGCTACCGATACTGGACTTTCCGCATCATAAGGCACTCTACCTGTAACCATCTCATAAAGCACTATTCCAAAGGAATAAATGTCTGTTCTGCAGTCTACAAAGCTTGCTTTAGCTTGTTCTGGCGAAAAATAATGTGCTGACCCCATTACAGTGCTGGTGTTAGTTATAGTAACGGAACTAGCCGCTTTTGCTATACCAAAATCTGTAACCTTAACTGTTCCATCTTCAGTTACTAAAATATTATGAGGTTTTATATCCCTATGTATAATATTATTCTTATGAGCGCACTCAAGTGCTTTTGCTATTTGCATACCATAGTCTAATACTAACTCAGTATTCATACTGCCATTTTCAACTATAATTTCTTTTAGGGTTTTTCCTTTTATATATTCCATTACTATATAGTTAATATCCCTTTCACTTCCAACATCGTAAATATTAACTATATTATTTGATGAAAGGCTAGCTACAGACAATGCCTCTTTTCTAAATTTTTCCATGAAATCTATATTATTTGAGAATTCTTCTTTTAGTATTTTTACAGCAACAAAACGATTAAGTAAATGGCACTTAGCTTTATAAACTATTGCCATTCCACCCTCTCCAACTTTTTCAAGGAGTTCATATCTATTCCCTAATAGGGTTCCTATCATCTCTGCACTCTCCTTCAAATATGATAACCGATATATTATCGCGTCCACCATTAAATTTGCTCAGGTCAACTAACATTTTGCAACTAGTGTCATTATCATTTCCAACAATAATATCATACATTTCAGAATAAGTCACATCATTAGTAAGACCATCAGTACATAAAATACATTTGATAACACTTGTCAAATCAAGGTCAAACAAATCAACTTCTACTACCTCATTTGTTCCAAGTGCCCTTGTAATAATATTTTTATTTGGATGATTTCTTGCCTTTTCTTCAGTTATAGTTCCATTATCTAACAGCTGTTGCACTAGAGAATGGTCTCTAGTAACTTTTACTAATTCTCTTTTACTATCTATAATATAACAACTACTGTCCCCTACATTTGCAACAACCATTTCATTCTGTTTTCTAATACAAATTGTTATAGTTGTGCCCATACCTTTTAGAGAATCGTTTTGACTCGCCATATCATAAATTTCCTTGTTTGCACTTTTTATACCGTCTGAAAGCACTTTTTTAAGTTCTGCACCCTTATGATTGTTCTTTATATATTCCATTATAACCTTAATAGCTATATCACTTGCTACTTCTCCAGCATTATGTCCTCCCATGCCATCTGCAACAATATAAATATCGTACTCACTACTTTCTAAATAACCTACAGAGTCTTCATTTATTTTTCTAACATTCCCAACATCTGATAAAACCCCAAGCATTGTTAAACCCCCTCATTTAAGTTCTTCACTTTTAATATGACTTCTTCTAAGCTGTCCACATGCAGCATTAATATCTAGCCCCATTTCTCGTCTTATCGTTGTCTGAATATTATTAGCCTCAAGGACCCTCTTAAACTCAGCCACATCATCATTTGAAGATCTCTTTAGTTCATTTTCTTTAATCTCATTAACCGGGATTAAATTAACATGGCATAACATATCTTTTAACAAAGCGCTTAGTTCCTCTGCATCTTGCTTACTATCATTAAGCCCCTTAACAAGAGCATATTCAAATGTTATTCGCCTATTAGTTTTATCTATATAATACTTAGAAACATCAATAATTTCTGCAATAGAATACTTATTTGCAATTGGCATACTCTTCACTCTGATTTCATCACTAGGTGCATGAAGCGAAATAGCAAGTGTTGTTTGCATATTAAAATCCGCAAACTCTTTGATTTTTGGAACTATACCACATGTAGATATAGTTATATGCCTTTGTCCAATATTTAGTCCATTCTCTGAATTCACAATTTCAAGAAATTTCATTACATTGTCAAAATTATCAAATGGTTCCCCACTTCCCATTAATACAACATTAGAAATTCGTTCACTAATAAGCTGCTGTGATTTTAATATTTGGGCAAGCATTTCTCCAGGGGTTATATTCCTAATCATTCCACCTATAGTAGATGCGCAAAATTTGCATCCCATTCTGCACCCTACTTGAGTAGATATACATATAGAATTTCCATGTTTATATTTCATAACAACACATTCAATTAAATTACCATCACCCAGTTCAAAAAGGTATTTTCTTGTATCATTATGTTTTGATGTATATTCTTCTATAAGCCTAGGTATTCCTATATAAAAATTAGTTTGCAACTTCTCTCTTACACTCTGTGGTATATTATTCATATTTTCAAATTCCCAAATATCTTTATAAATCCAGTCAAATACTTGCTTAGCCCTAAATTTACTTTCCCCATTGCTTTTCATCCACTGTTTTAGTTCCTCTAAATCCATATCTAATATATTTATCATTTTACACACCCACTATGATTTTATAAGTTTGGTTATAAAAAAGCCATCCATGTATTCATTTGGAAATATAGTAACATAACCTTTGTCACTATATTTTATGTTATCAAATTCACCAAAAAATATAGGTTCTATCTTAAATTCGCAGTGCGACTCTATAAACCAATCAATGTTACCTTCATTTTCATCTTTGTTTAGGGTACATGTTGAATATACAAGTACTCCGCCTTTTTTTACGTATTTTGAAGCATTATCCATTATACCTCTTTGTATGTCTATTATATTATTTATATCTTTTATATTTTTGCTCCACTTTATTTCAGGTTTTTTTCTGATGATTCCTAGCCCTGAACATGGTACGTCTATAAGTACTCTATCCGCATATTCAAATAAATCCTTGTTAAAGACAGTAGCATCTTGAACTTCACAAGTTGTATTGGTAATTCCTATTCGCTTTATATTTTCTTCTATTAAAGACAATTTGTTTTTATGCACGTCAAACGCCAGAACCTTACCTGTGTTTTTCATAAGCTCTGCTATATGTGTTGTTTTTCCGCCTGGTGCACTACAAAGGTCTAAAACTTTCATATTTAGTTTTAAATCCATAGAAGGTGCTGTAAGCATTGCGCTCTCATCTTGAACCGTTATATTACCTTCGTTAAATAAAACGTTATTCTCTATGTTTTTTCCTTTAATAATTCGGATTGCTTCAGATGATGCATAACCTTCTTCTATATTATAGCCATTTTCTATAAGTTTTTCCCATATTTCTTTATAAGCTAATTTTAAAGTATTAACTCTAACCGTAACATCAGGCTTATAATTTAATCCCTTAAGAATTTCTTCAGCCTTTTGAGGTCCATATTGCTTTATAAAGAGTTTAACCAACGCTTTAGTAAATGAATACTCAAAACATAATCTTTCAATATCATTTTCTTCATTGTAATACTTTGCATCTGTTTCCCTAAGGTAACTCCTAAGTACACCATTAACAAGCTTTGATGCTCCTATGTTACTCTTTTTCTTAGTTAAATTTACAGCCTCATTTACAGTTGCAAAACTCGGAACTTTATCTAAATACCTAATTTGATAAATTGATATTCTTAATATATTTAAAACAAAACTTTCTAACTTATCAAAACCATTTTTAACGAAGTGTTGCAATATTTTATCTATAGTATATTTGTATTTTAACGTTCCATAAACTATTTCTGTAACTAGAGCTTTATCTTTATCGCTTAGCTCTGATTTATTAAGTTCTAATCCTAAAACAATATTCGAATAAGCATTGTCATTTAATACTTTTTCTATAACTGTAACTGCTACTAATCTACTATTACTCATACTCTTACCTCAATTTCCCATGTGATTTAATTATTTAAGTATCGTGCCTAAATCTATTTTATTACCTATTATATAATCCTTTACCTTTAAAGGCTTTTTACCTGGGAATTGAATCTCCTCAATAAGTAAAACCCCACTGCCAGTTGATACCTTTATCCCCTCTTTTGAAACATCTATAATACATCCAACTTGCTTACTTGATAACTCTTTTATTATTTTTGACTTATATATTTTCATTACATTATCATCATAATGAGTATACGCAGTTGGCGATGGATTTAAACCTCTTATAAAATTATGAATATCAGTATTACTACATTCCCAATCAATACTTGCCATTTTCTTATCTAGCTTAGACGCATATGTACTAACACTATCTTCTTGTTTAATAGGTTTAATTTTATTATTTATTACTGCATTTATTGTTTCAACTAATAACTGCGCACCACTACTACTAAGAACCTCTGTAAGTTCCCCCGCTGTAATATCAGTAGTAATTTCAACTTCATTTGTTAAAAGAATATCACCGGTATCAAGACCAACATCCATAAGCATTGTTGTGTTACCAGAAGTACTCTCACCATTAATTATACACCAGTTTATAGGAGCTGCCCCCCTATATTTTGGCAATAAAGACGCATGCAAATTTATGCATCCATATTTAGGAATATCTAATACTTCCTTTGGAAGTATTTGTCCAAATGCTACTACTACAATAAAATCTGGTTTTAAATTCTTAATTGTATCTATCATTTCATCATTATTTTTAATTTTTAAAGGTTGGTATACTGGTATATTACATGAACTTGCTAACTGCTTAACCGGCGACATAGCTAATTTTTTTCCTCTTCCTTTTGGTCTATCAGGCTGAGTAAAAACAGCGGAAACTTCGAATTCATTTATAAGTGATTGCAGAGATGGCACTGAGAATTCCGGTGTACCCATAAAAATTATCTTCATATTATTCCTCACCCTCTATTGCTTTGTCTATAAACAATATACCATCCAAATGATCAATTTCATGGCAGAGCGCCCTTGCAAGAAGTCCTTCTCCCTCAATTACTATCTTCTCCCCCAACTCATTTAATGCGGATACTTTTACCTTTTGGGGCCTATCAACATTCTCTTGTGTTCCTGGTATGCTTAAACAACCCTCGCTTGCGATTTGTGAACCTTCCATCTCAACGATCTCTGGATTTATTAATGCTATAGGACCATCCCCAATATCAATAACAACTATTCTTTTTAGAATGCCAACCTGAGGCGCCGCAAGTCCTATCCCATTAGAAATATACATAGTCTCTTTCATATCTTTGATTAATAATAAAATTCTTTGATTAATTTCACCTACGACTCTACTTTTTTTCCTTAATAACTCATCGCCATATATTCTAATTGTTCTTGTAGCCATGTGTTAACCTCCTTCTAACTAAATTATAATCTTTTCGCTTCTAGATCATATTGCTTGGATTAATATCTATACTAACTCTTATACTGCTATAAACATTTTTTACTAATTCATAAACAGAATTCTTTATTTCTAGAGCAATTGTTTCGTTAATATCACCTTTAATAATAATTTGCCATCTGTAGAAATTTTTAATTTTAGAAACCCCACAAGTACATGGTCCCAGCAGTGTAATTTCACTGTTATCTTTGATCTTATATTTTAAATTTTCGCCAACATTTTGTATATTTTTTATTAACATATTTTCATCCTCAGAACTCATAGTTATAACTAAAATACTTGCAAAAGGCGGATAATTCATAGCTTCTCTCATCATAATTTCATTTTTATAAAAACTATCATAATCATTACTTGCTGCATATTGAATTGTTAACTCCTCTGCACTATACGTTTGAATAACAACCTTACCTTCCTTACTCCCCCTACCCGATCTTCCTGAGACTTGAGTAAGCAGCTGAAATGTCCGCTCAAACGCCCTATAATCTGGTAAGTTAAGTGATAAATCAGCAGCTATTACTCCGACTAATGTAACATCTTTAAAATCTAAGCCTTTAGCAACCATTTGAGTTCCAATTAGAATATCTGCTCCTTTATTTTTAAAGGTATTATATATATATTCATAAGAATTTTTTTTCCGTGTTGTATCAAAGTCCATTCTTAATGTTCTTGCACTTGGAAAAATTCTATTAATTTCTTGTTCAATTTTTTCTGTTCCAACACCAAAATATTTCACATAACTACTTCCACAACTAGGGCAAACTTTACTGATCTTTTCCTTCTCACCACAGTAGTGACATGTTAAGTATTCACCTGCGTTATGATATGTTAATGAAATATCACATTTTTTACACTTAAAAACATACCCACATTTTCTACAGGATACAAATGTTGAAAATCCTCTTCTATTTAGAAATAAAATTACCTGTTCATTTTTACTTAAACACTGCGTAATGCCGTCATGTAGTGACTTGCTAAATATTGAGCGATTGTTGTTCATAAGTTCTTCCCGCATGTCTACAATTTCTACTTTTGGCATTGCTGCACCATCTGCTCTCTCATTAATAGTAATTAATGAAAGCTCATTTATGGTAGACTTATAATAGCTCTCGACTGATGGTGTAGCTGATCCTAGTATTAGTTTACAATCTTCAAGTTCACATTTCATATATGCTATTTCACGAGCATCAAATTTCGGATCACTATCTGATTTATAACTAGCCTCGTGCTCCTCATCTATAACAATTAATCCTAAGTTTTCAAAAGGTAAAAATATAGCTGACCTTGCTCCAATGGCAATTTGGGCATTTCCAAGTTTTACTCTCATCCATTCATCAAAACGCTCGCCATCTGACAATCTACTATGAAAAACTGCGATTTCAGGACCAAACCGACCTTTAAACCTTTCAACCATTTGAGGTGTTAACGATATTTCTGGTATAAGTATTATAGATTGCTTATTTTCCTTTAACATATAACTAACCAATTTCATATATATTTCAGTTTTTCCACTACCGGTAACTCCATGAATTAAGAATTTATTTTTCTTAGAATTCATTATAAAATCCACTGATTGGCGCTGCTTTTCATTCAGTATTTTTTCTTCGTACTTAGCATAATGTTTTTGATTATACCTATTAATTGTAACCTCTTGTGAAATTAAGAACCCATGTTTAATCATTGTATTAATTGACGATAATGATAATTTAAAATTTTTACTAAATTCATTTTTATTATATTTCATTTTATTTAATTCTATTAAGTCATAAATGTTTTTATAGGGTTCATTTAAAAATTTGCCCTCTATTTGCTTACCTATAGTTAATAATAGTGAGGTTTTCTTTTTTATTCCCTTTGTTATTCCCCTGGGAATAATAACTTTTATACACTCTAGATAGGTGCAAAGATACTTTTTTTTCATGATTTTTACAAGTTCAATATCGGTTATTTTAAGAAGAGGCATTTCATCACATATATTAGTTATTTCCTTAATATAACTCACATTCTCACATTGCTCATAAAGTTCTAGTACAAAAGCATCTAATGTTCTGTTTCCTTTACCAAATGGCACTTTAACTCTAAATCCTAACTGTAAAACGCCTAATAAACTAGTAGGTATTTTATATGTAAAAATTTTATCCACTTGAACTGAATCGTTATTCACTACAACTCCAGCATACTGATACACTTAATCACCCTTTTAATTTTATAATTTTCTATAATATAAAAAAGCGCATTAGCGCTTTTTATTTATTAAATTAAACAATTCCCTAGCAACTTGTTTCTTAGACATTATATCTAATGCTATTGGATCGTTATCTTTGCTTAAAATAATCACTTTATTCTCTTCAGTTCCAAACCCACTGTCTGTTTTTGTTATATCATTAGCAATTATATAATCTAAATTTTTCTTAAGTAGTTTTTCTTTTGCATTTTTAAGTAAATCATTACTTTCCGCTGCAAAACCTACTAAAATTTGCTTCTTTTTATGTAATCCAAGCTCTTTCAAAATGTCGTTATCTCGTACAAACTCTAAGTTTAAAATATCTTCACTTTTCTTGATTTTAAAGCTAGAGTATACCTTAGGTTTATAGTCAGATACAGCTGCTGCTTTTATGACTATGTCACTATCTTCATATTTGCTTATTACAGCAGTTCTCATCTCATCATTAGTATTTATCTTAATTATACTTACACCAAAAGGTGCTTTTTCATTACATGGTCCCGATATTAAAGTTACATCTGCCCCTCTGTCTCTTGCTTCTCTCGCAATTGAATAACCCATTTTCCCTGTTGACCTATTAGTTATAAATCTTACAGGATCAATAGGTGCAATTGTAGGTCCGGCTGTAACTAAAACCTTAGTACCTATCATATCCTTTATAGGATATAATTTACTCATAATCACTTCAAAAATATCTTCAGTTTGTGCAAGTTTTCCTTCTCCTATGTCACCACAAGCAAGCCTTCCTGATACCGGAGCAATAAACTCATAACCAAAACCCTTTAGTTTTTGAATATTACTTTGTAGAATTGGGTTATTATACATATTAACATTCATTGCCGGAGCAAAAATCACTGGTGCCTTAGTTGCCATAATAGTAGTAGTAATCATATCATCTGCAATTCCATTTGCAATTTTACCAATTATATTAGCAGTTGCTGGAACTACAACAAATAGATCTGCTTTTTTAGCAAGAGATATATGTTGTATCTCCCATGCTTTAGGTTCCTCAAACATATCATGTATAACCATGTTCTGACTGAGTGATTGAAAGCTTATTGGATTTACAAACTCTATAGCAGATTTTGTCATTATAACATGCACATCAACATTTTCTTTTTTTAATCTACTAATAACGTCTAGAGCCTTATATACAGCTATTCCACCTGTAACACCAACAACTACCGTCTTTGTATTTTCCATACTATTTTATTCCTTCTTGAGTTGTGATGGCAACAATAGCTCCCTCATAAATCTCCTCTATAGCAATAGTAACAGGTTTTGTTGAATCCACCTGTACAAGCGGGCTTTGACCTTCTATTATTTGTCTTGCTCTTTTTGATGTTGCTACAACTAAAGAATACCTATTGTCAACCTTTTCTAACAAATCTACTATTGATGGACTAATCATTGAATTATTCATTTATAATTTCCTCCTTTAAAAAATCTCCATTCATTCTATCGACTCTGCATCTTTCTGCAATGACAATGCTCTGAATTTTCTCACATGCGCTATCCACAGTATCATTCACAACTGCATAATCATATTTTGATACAAAACTTATTTCTTCATGAGCAGATGCAAATCTAGTCATTAATGATTCTGGTGTTTCACTGCCCCTATTTGTAATTCTATTTCTTAATTCCTCCATAGATGGCGGAAGAATAAAAATAAATAAACCATTTGGATAAGCCATTTTCACCTTAAGAGCGCCTTGAATGTCTATTTCAAGTATTACATCACGGCCGCTCTCGAGCACTTTTAGAACCTCAGATTTAGGTGTACCATAACAATTTCCATAAACCTCTGCATACTCAAGAAAATCTTTTGATGTTATCCTTTCTAGAAATTCTTCTCTAGATATAAAATAGTAATTTACACCTTCTATTTCAGCATTTCTTGGGCTTCTCGTGGTTGCTGAAACTGAAATCCAGAAGTCATTTTTTTTAAGAAGCGCCTCGCATACAGTCCCCTTACCAGCACCGGAAGGTCCTGAAATTACAATTAGCTGTCCTTTGTTCCTCATTATTCCTCTACCTCGTCTAAATGTTCATCATCTTTAACAGATAATCTATGTGCAACAGTTTCAGGCTGAACAGCTGATAAGATAACATGATCACTATCAGTGATAATAACCGCTCTGGTTCTTCTTCCATATGTAGCATCAATTAGCATTCCTCTATCTCTTGCCTCTTGAATTATTCTTTTTATAGGCGCTGACTCAGGGCTGACTATAGCTACCAATCTATTTGCTGAAACAATGTTTCCAAACCCTATGTTTATCAACTTTATACTCATCGTTTGCCTCCAGTTTATTCTATGTTTTGTATTTGTTCTCTAATTTTCTCTATTTCACTTTTCATACTAATTACTGTGTTTAAAATTTCTAAATCATTTGCTTTTGATGCTATAGTGTTAGTTTCTCTATTCATTTCTTGAATAATAAAATCAAGCTTTCTACCAATTGGTTCGTCTAAAATTAGAGTCTCTCTCATTTGATTTATGTGACTATTTAATCTAACAATTTCTTCATCAATTCCTGCTTTATCAGCAAAAATTGCAATTTCCATAGCAACTCTGTTTTCATCAAAGTCAATTTCTTTATGCAAAACATCAAGCCTTTGAGTTAGTTTAGCTTTATACTCACAAACAACAAGAGGTGCCCGCAGTTTAACCTTATCAACTAATCCATTAATTAAGTCGCACTTAATTATAACATCTTCAAGTAGCTTTCTGCCTTCTCTTTCTCTCATAAAAAGAAGGGCCCTAAGCGCCTTTGTTAATGCTAAATCAATCTGCTCAAATGTTTCTGAAACATCTTCTTCCTTTTGCTTAAGTGTTATTACTTCAGGTAATTTAGCTACTGCTGAAACAGATATATCATCACTCAGACCATATTTATCTTTTAAGATTCCAAGGCAATTTATATAACTTGCTGCTAAATTTTCATTCAAATATGCTTCGACATCTTCCTTATCATAATTGCCTTGAGTTACAAAAACATCAAGCTTTCCCCTTTTTACTTTTTCACCAATTATTTTACGGATTTTATCCTCAAAAGATATTAATACTCTAGGCATTCTTATATTAGTTTCAAAATATCTATGATTAACACTTTTAATCTCAATTGTAAAACTTTTACCATCTTTTTCAGAGTTTCCTCTCCCAAACCCAGTCATACTCCTAATCATAACAAGACATCCTTCCATTGTTCATTGTGACCTCGTAATAAGTATACATAAAGTATTACCTTAATTTCAAGCTAAAATTATAAGTTTTTACTTTTATTACGATTTTCATAAAAAAAATACCATCAAGCTGTAATTTTATAGATTTTAAAAGCAGCTCATACTATTAATAAAATATTTCCTATATAACTTATATTATACCAATAATAATATTAATCGCCACATTTTTTTAAAGATTTTAAAGCTTCTTCAATAATAAGCTTATCTTTTGTAAGCGCTATACGGAAGTAATCGTACCCAATTTTCCCAAAAACATTGCCTGGTGTAATCACAATTCCATGATTAATCAGCAATTCTTCACAAAATTCATTTGTAGTATAGTTTTTAGGTGTTCTACACCATAAATAAAAAGTAGCTTCAGCATCAAAGAATTTTATGTTCTTTTCTAGTAAAACACTTTTAGCAACTTCACGTCTTTCGTCATATACTTTTCTTATATTATGAACATAATCACGTTCTAAATTAAGAGCAGCAGCTGCAGCCTTTTGAACTGGTATGAATTGACCAGAGTCACAATTACTTTTTATTTTTAAAAGAGCATTTATTACTTTAGCATTACCTACAGCATACCCAATTCTATACCCTGTCATATTATAAGTTTTTGATAAAGTTCCAAATTCCACGTTTTGCCTTAATACATCATATTGCATAAGGCTAATTGGTTCTTTATCTTCCTTAATTATCTCATTATATGCCGAATCATTGCATAAAACAATATTATTATCATAAGAAAAATTTATAACATTCTTATAGAACTCTTTACTTGCTACTGCACCTGTCGGGTTATTAGGATAATTTATAAACATCAATTTGCATTTATTAACAATAATTTCAGGAATAGCATCAAGCCTTGGCATATATCCATTGATTTGTGTTAATGGCACAGTATACGGAACACAACCCCATAGTTTTGAACAAATACTATAAACTGGATATGCAGGTTCAGGCACTATTACACAATCTCCTATATCACATACAGCCGGAATTATATTGTTTATACCTTCCTTTGATCCTATAAGAATTATTACTTCATCTAAACCTAGGCATACATTGTAAACGTCATTATAATATTTTATAACTGCTTTTTTGAGTTCACTTATTCCATCATAAGGAGGATAGTTATTATATCTCTCACATTTCAGGGCTTCTATTAGCGCATCTGTGATTTTTGAATTGACTGGTAAATCTGGATCTCCTATACTAAGGTCAATAATTTTTTTCCGGTCAGTTATCGCTTTATTTTTAATATCATCAATCCTTTTGAAATGATATTCGGATACATTAGACATTCTATTATTTATTTTCATAGTATCATCCTTTTATATAGTTTTTATTATATTATTCAGATAATACTAACTTTGTTACATTCGCCTTATTTACAGTAAAAAGAAGCTTAAATTAAAAATTGGTACTTATAAAATAGATATCTTAAAATATCTGTTTTATAAGTACCAGTTTAACGACATTTCAGCCTTAAGGTAATATAATAAATCTAATTATAAATAAGCCTGCTAAAACATAAACTATAGGGCTTACTTCTTTATACCTACCTGTTGCTACTTTTACTATTGGGTAAAAAATAATTCCTGCTGCTATTCCATTTGCTATACTATAGCTAAATGGCATTATTGCTATTGTTAAGAATGCTGGGAGTGCTTCCGTAAAATCTTCAAAATCAATTTTTGTAATTGAACTCATCATAAGCACTCCAACTATTACAAGTGCTGGGGCAGTCGCCTCTGATGGTACTATTCCTACAAGTCCACTAAAAAATAATGAAGCTAAAAATAAGACTCCAACTGTAGCTGATGTAAGACCTGTTCTTCCACCTTCTGCAACTCCTGCTGTGGATTCAACATAAGTTACTACTGTACTTGTTCCCATAATTGCTCCTGCAGTAGTTGCTAATGCATCTGACATTAATGCCTTATTCATATTTTTTACTCGTCCATTCTCATCAAGCATATTAGCTTTTGTTGCTGTTCCTACGAGTGTTCCTATTGTGTCAAATAAATCCACTAAACTAAATGTTATTACAACCATTACTACACTCATTATTGCTGAAAATACTCCCTTACCAGCACCTGATCCTAAAAGACCTGCAAAATCAAACTGCATGAATGTTGGTGCAAGAGATGGTGGTGCACTAAATATCTTAACACCTGCTAGTTTTGTAATTCCAAACGGAATTCCCACTATAGCAGTTATAACAATTCCAATTAGTATAGATCCTTTTATTTTTCTAGCCATGAATATTGCCGTAATAGATATGCCTATTAGTGTCACTAATGCACTTGGAGATGTAAGACTACCAAAGGCTACTAGAGTTTCTTTATTACTTACAATTATTCCGCCACCTTTAAAACCTATAAGGGCTATAAATAATCCGATACCACCTGAAATAGCAAGTTTTAAATTTTGTGGCAAAGCATCCACTATTTTTTCTCGTATTGATGTAAGTGTTATTATTATAAATAAAATTCCTGATATAAAAACT
Source organism: Clostridium estertheticum (assembly GCF_026650985.1). GTDB lineage: Bacteria > Bacillota > Clostridia > Clostridiales > Clostridiaceae > Clostridium_AD > Clostridium_AD estertheticum_C. Next base: position 716,801 of record NZ_CP086239.1, on the reverse strand, counting down.
GCGGCTAGCGCTTGTTGCCATGTATATCCTAGGCCTAAACATACACTATAAGTAAAGAATGCATTTAATCCCATTCCCGGTGCCTGTGCAAAAGGAAGGTTGGCATAAAAAGCCATTACGAAAGTACCTATTGCTGCTGTAAGGCATGTTGCTGCAAAAACTGATGCTACAACTGGATCATTTAACGCAGTAAAAGCTCCTGCCCCTTCTCCTTTTATCCCTAGCACATTCATTCCAGCAAATCTAAGAATATTAGGATTTACAATTATAATATATGCCATAGTTATAAATGTAGTTATACCCGCAAGTATTTCTGTTTTAACTGTCGTTTTGTTTTCTCTTAATTTAAAAAGCTTCTCAAATATAGAATTTTTTTCAATATTTTCTGTTGATTTCATGTTTCTCCCCTATCCTGTATTTTATTTTTTATACAAACATAATATCAAAAATGGAAGTTTTCGTCAATACCATGGCGAATATTAAATTATATTTTTCTCGTTAAATTCGGCTTTTGTACCTTCCATTTTCGAACATGTGCTTTATTTCCTTCAAATCTGTTGTGCTCGCAAGTGCCAGCATAAGTTTAATTCTAGCCTTTTGACCCGGAAGACTATCCCCAAAAATAACACCAGCATTCCTGAGTTCTTTTCCACCACCTGGGTATCCATAGGAATCTAATACTCTTCCTTTAAAGCATCTAGACACCATAACAACCGCTACACCCTTTTCAATAGCATTTTTTACACCCTCTGCCATTTCAGGCGGAATGTTTCCTCTTCCCATAGCTTCAATAACAATTCCTCTTGCGCCTTCCTTTACACAAAAATCAATTAGTTTTGAATTCATACCAGCACAAGCTTTTATTAAATCCACTTTAGTTTCTACCTTATCTGTTATTATATGTTCTTTTTTCAAACTATCTCTATAGAATATTGCTTCATTGTTATCTATAATTCCTATGGGACCAAACTCGGGACTCTGGAAAGTGTTTAGATGCATTGAATGTGCTTTAGTAACTTCACTAGCACAATTAAGTTCATCATTTAAGCACACTAACACTCCCCTATTACGCGCCTCCTGCGAAATAGCAGTACAAATAGCAGCAGATAAATTTGCAGGACCATCATACCCAAGTTCCGAACCATTTCTCATTGAACCTGTAACAATTACAGGCTTTGGGTTATTAATAGTTAGATGTAACAAATATGCTGTTTCCTCAAGTGAATCCGTACCATGAGTCACCACAACCCCACATATATCATCTCGAGTTAAGAACTTTTGTATGTATTTAGACAAATCCATCATTAATTCTGGCGTCATGTGAGGGCCAGGCAGATTTGAAAAAGTATATGATTCTATTTCCGCATATTTTTCAATTCCTGTAACCATAGACATTATTTCTTCTCCACTTAAGGTTGGAACTGCCGCTTTTATTCTTGGATCGAGTGTCATAGAAATTGTGCCGCCATTAAAAATAACCGCAACTTTTTTCATTTAAATTACCTCCTAAATCTTAGTTTCAAAATAAAATAATCTGTTCTTACTCCCGCGTTTTATGGAAAATTAAACATAAATTTACTTTTGCTAATTTATCTTTGAGTTTTAAGAAACAAATTCTATTCTACAATATTCCCGGAAAAATTACATCTTTTATTTATAAAACTTCATAAATAACAATAAATGAAAATAAGGCATACAAATTATAGCATGCCTTATTTTCACGATTCTATTTGTTTTTTAAATATTCGAATAAACTTTTCTCTATTTCATCCGCACCGTTATCATCAAATGTTATATACTGCCTATGACCATCCAATGCCTTTACCTCAATTGTACCTATTTCTTGCCCAGTAATTTTATCAATATCTCTCTCAAATTTCATTATTTTATAACCCTTATTTATAAAATACTCACCTTCGTTAACCATTAAATCACTCTCCTTTTACATCCACAAATATATAACTTAGATTTAAATTTGATTTTTTCTTTCTTTTTCTCCCTTTTTCTGTCTATCACTAGGTTCTGTTCTTTTAGTGCCGATATTAACCTTTTTACTATTGGTTTCACTTTCCTTGCCCTTTTGCATATCATCGTCCCTCCCTTAAATAAAGTTATTTTAAACTATTTTATTTACACATTAAATTTAAGGTAACATTTTATAATCTAATCAAGAATTTCACCATTAAAATTTTTATACAAAGGTTGATTTTTCTTATCTCCGTTACTTTTCTTAGGTTTATGAACATTATCACGTTTAATATCAATGTTACTGTTTTTGCTACCACCAACATGTTGATGATCAGGCATCTTTAAAACCCCCTTTTATTAAAATTTTAAAATCTTTTACTTTATTATTTTCTCTCTAGATTTATATATTATACGTAGTAATCTTAGCTAAATTTATTTACATGAAAACATTTTACTAAATTGTTTATTTGAGTTCATTAATTATCAACTTTTAAATATAAGGTATATTAAATTACTTTTAGATAATATATATAAGTAAATAATTTATGAGGTGTCTTAAATGAATGATGATTTAAAAAAAATAATACATGTTGAAATTAGTGAACCACTTAATAAAATTGTCGGTATTTTTACAGAAAAGCCTAAAAAATCAAATTTAAAAATAATTACCTTTTGGATTATAATTGGTCTTTTAGCTTTTTTATTACTCTATTATGCTTATGAAATGTTATATGCCTGTTTTTAACTTATTTCTTAATAACTTCCTTAAACCGCATTAAATCTTAACCCCTAATGTGCCTTTGAATATTAAAGGCACATAGCTTTTTTAAACAGTTTATACAATCAATAATTTGAGTGTTTTGCCTATAAAAATAAATATGTATAAATTTAATATTTTCCAATCTTGTTATATAATAAGGCAAATTGTGTTAAAATACAGAAGAATATAAAAGAAAGTTTAAACAGGGGGATTACAAGAAATGAAAAAACTATTAACAACTACCTTTATTCTATTGTTTTGTTTTTTATTAATATCTACTCATAATTCATATGCGTTTGAACCAACTAATAATCAAGTAGTTAGCGCAAATAAAGTCTGGAATATCCAGTTTAATAAAGAGCTTAAATTTGATGATGCCTTAAAAAAGTCTATAACTATAGTGGATAGCACAGGAAAATCATCGGATATATCAACGCAGCTCGGACTAGATAAAAAATCTATTTTAATTAATCCACCAGTAAAAGGATATACTCTTGGTGAAGCGTATACTTTGAAAATGGATAAAGAAATTTATTCAACAGACAATACACAATTGCAAAATATTTTACAGATGACTTTTAAAATCAATAATAATATACTTGTAGAAAACAATGAAAATATTAAGTCAATCTTTAATGATAACTGCAATAATCTTAATACTAGTGGTTGGAGCAAAAGTGACGAATATACTAACGACTCATTTATAGCAGACACTAGTTCAAGTGAAAAATATAAAACGCATATTCCGTATGGCCAATATTTGTTTTATAATACCACTCAAAATTCAATATCCAAAATAAGTAAAGATGTAAAAATAGGCGCTGGTCCTTTCAATGTAGAATTTGATGCTAAAATAACAGATTTACAAACTCCAGCTACAAATGGAGGTTGGAGAGGTTTTGCGCTAGATATAATTGCTAACAATAAAAGATACCGTCTTAGTATTAATAGCAAAGACTCTGACAATAAAGTAAATATAAACTTATTAAATAAAAATTCAGGAACAAACCTTTTTCAAACATTTACTACATATTTACCTAAAGATGATGATATCCATAGATGGTCAATAAAAAATGATGGAAATAAAACTATATCAGTATTAATAGATGGAAAAACTATTGGTAACTTCTCTAATCCCGAACTAGATGCTGCTGGGCTTACTGATAAGGTTATCCTCTATAGTGATATGACTGATGTACTTACTGGTACCAATAAAATATATATTGATAATTTTGCAATAGTAAAATCGTTAGCCCTAAAAAATTCTACTGTAATACCTGATGAAAAAAATCAAACTATAAATATTTCAACAGCTATGACTATTGCAGATGAAAATCTTATAAGTATTAAGCAATATAATATTAAATCTTACCTATACAAAGATGATAAGATCATAGCAGAATCTACAACTGCGCTGGATAAGAAAACAATTTTATCGACCCTTAATAACATAACCCAATCGGGGGAAATGAAGCTTGTGCAGCAACTTGTTACAGGTAGTCAGGTAATTGATGAAACAACAAGGACTATCAGCATGAATATTTCAACAGTTAATTTAGTTCCGGGTCAAACTATAACTTCCACCCCCGGAAGCATATATTTATATACTCAAATGGATAAGATGGCAGCAACAGGTCAAAATGATGCAGTGAGTTCCGGTTGGAAATTAGGATCCTACGTGGATTCTGAAACCACTAAGAGTGGTTCAATAATTGAAAATGGGAATAATGCCTTAACATTAAAAATGCCAGTAACACTAAATGGTTGGTTTAGAGTTTATGTGGGTTATGTTACTGGTACAGATAGTTTTAGGATAGGATCAACAGGAAGTACCTCAATGACACAGGTAAATGGTGAGGTTTCTCTTAAGTCTGACAATTTATATGGAGATCAATGGATTAATGGAAAATCTACAATAATATCAAATTTTAATAATAATTCAATTGAAATCAATGCAATTCCTTATAAAGACGCAAGAATTGCATATGTTAAACTAATAGGATTAACAGCTGATCAAGTTACTTTATATCAAAAGGAAAATATGAATAAGCAAACAGTTATGTATGATTTTGATGGATATTCTGATTTCTTTTCCGGAAAATACCCCACTGTTGAAACACTTAAGAATAAAACTATAGATAGACTTAATGGGAAAAATGTCGGGACAGTAAATTGGTGTTTAGGAACTACAGGTGCTTTAAGTTATAATAGTAAATATGCCGGAAATGCGTTTGAGGGAACTGAAGAATTCGATTCTGAGCTTAGAGATGGAGACCGTTTAGCAAAATCTCAAATATTAAATATATTAGCCTCCGGAAAGTCACCACTCGAAATTGTAGCAGATAGAGGCGCCGATAAAGGAATAGCTGTTAATGCTTCCCTTAGAATGGATGTATTCTATAATCCAACTATTTACGGTTTTTTAAATGGAAATATGTATAATGAATACAAAAAATTCGCTCAACCTGGGAATTTCCCTCTAAGCTATTACTACCCAGAAGTTAGAAATTATATAAAAAACATACTCATAGAAGCAGGTTCTTTTAATAATGTAAATGGTGTGACATTAGATTTTTGTAGGTATCCAACAGTTTTTGGAAGTGAAACTCCAAATGATCAAAAAGTACTTATTATGAATGAATTTTTACGAACTTTGCGAAAAGAACTTCCAAAAAATAAAACAATTACTATAAGAGTTCCCTGGAAAAAACCCATTCAATATGGCTTTGATGTTAATACTTGGGTTAAAGAAGGTTTACTTGATACGTTAATACCTTCAAGCATTGGTAATGAAGACAAATCCTTTGAAATTTCATCTTATGTAGATATGGTTAAAAATACGAATGTAAAATTATATGTAGGTATCTCAGCAGATGTTAGTGGACATGATATAACAAAGGAAGAAGAAGAGTTAGTAAAGCAAGGATTATATATAAACAACAAAGAGTATTTAGATATTGAGCAATATTTATTACGGGCCTATGATGTATATGAAGCTGGTGCTGATGGAGTATTCTTATTCAACTCTACCTCTAACCTTTACCTTAATGGTAGTTCACCAGTTGAATCAACTTACTTAGGTGATAAAGTTCAAATTGAAAAATGGCATCAATTTGATTATGTATCAGGCTTCATGGTAAATAAAATTAATGTTCCAAAACCCTCTAATTAAAAACTAAGTGCATAACCAACTAAGACTAATGCTTGACATTGTGTAACTAAAATGATATGTTTAAGTTGTTGATAGATTTTGTTCAATTTAATTTTATATGATTGAATAAATTCAAATTCAAAATTTACTTTAAATGAAAAGGAATGATTATGAGTGACAGATGAATCCCTTAAATTAGATAATCAATTATGTTTTGCTCTATATGCTTGTTCCCGTGAAATTACAAAACTTTACAAGCCAGAATTGGATAAATTAGGTATAACCTACACCCAATACATTGCTCTATTAGTGTTATGGGAAAAAGATAATATAACTGTAAAAGAAATTGGAATAAAACTACATCTTGATTCTGGCACTTTAACCCCTCTATTTAAAAAATTAGAGTGTATGAACTTAGTAAAAAGAACTAGAGATACTGTAGACGAGCGAAATGTATATATTACCTTAACTCCTGCAGGTGATGAATTGAAAAAAATGGCTTTTGGTATACCAAAAGAAATCTTTTGCTCTACAGGCCTTTCACTTGAGGGTGCAATTACTCTTAAGGAAAATGTTAATTCATTATTATCAAATTTAACCTCTAACAATAAATAAATGTAAAATTTAATGTAGTAAGTTTAATGTGTTTTTAAAATTAAACTTACTACATTATTTTTTTGTAATTATCAATATCTAATATAACCCTAATTATCATTACGATTAATTCTTTTCTCAATACATGTTATAACATCATGTATTTTTTCGAACAAAATTCCATAAATGATCCATACTGGTGCATAATCTAATGTGATTATTCCGCATATTGATAATGTTTTATTTACATATTTCCATGGGCACTCCCCTAAAACCAACCTAAGCAATAGTCCGCTAACTAATTCTATTGCAAATATAATGACCATATATATGCCTCCCCTAACTATAAGCGGAAGATGCCTGATCCTATTATGGACTGGTTCAAGAAACACAGCAAGACCATATATAGGAAACATCCAAATGCAAGTTGTGCCCCTAAGTAATATATCTCCATTAATCATTGCGCCAAAAGCATTCCAAAAAACCTCTCCTAAAAGACCTAAAAGTCCATATATAATAAATTTCTTCCACATAATGATATTGTGTGTGTTACATTATAAAATATACTAATAATTCTATATAAGTTTTTCTTTAAATATATCAGTCAAATTTAATTTTGCAACTTTCTTCTTAATCTCATCAATGTCTAAAGTATAAAGCCCACTTTCCTGCATTCTATTAAAATACTCTGCCCCCGCAAATGTATATCGGTTTCTTCTTCCTTCTTTGGATTTCATTTTTTCATTTGCATATGATATTAAGTCACCAATAGCAAGAGCATTTGGTAATATTAAAAGAGGCATTCCTAGATAATTTCGAACGGCATTATGTCCTGCCAAAGCACCTGTGCACATGGCTTCTGTATGACCTACAAATAGCCCTGCCTTTTCTCCTGCGCAAAACAAATTATCGAGACCTACAACCCTCATATTATTAGTTCTTGGAGCTACAGACAGATATCTTATGGAGTTTCCCTTTCCACCTGCAATTGGATCTATATATTTTGCTTTTTCAAGACCTTTGATTTTTCTAAGCTTATCCAGTGGATAATATGATGTCATAAGCTTTGCATCACCTGTATCTAGTAGAATCATATTTTCTGCAAACTCTTTAAGTGCATATTGCTGACATACTTTCACTTTAAGCTTATCTAAATTCACATCTTCCTCTGGTACTTTTAAAATAACCACTCCGCTCTCATTAAGCTCCTTCATAACCTCATCACCTAAAGAAGACTTAGCTAGTTTACACGAACCACTAAATGCTCCATATACATCCTCTTCCCTTTCCCCTTTTAAATCTTCAATACCTGCTCTATAACTTATGCTTACTCTAGGGCCAAATGCTGGACACCTTAACACACACATCGAACATCCATTTCCATACTTTAAGCAGTTACCCATTGGTCCTGTTGAACCTGTAGTTTCTATAAATACATCCGCAACTACATACGCACCGTTTGATAAATATATTCCTTTTATTTTATTTTCTTCTTTTTCAACATCTACCACCCTTGTTATCATGTTTAATTCTATATCCATATCTTTTAAACACTTAACCACTGCTGGTTCAATTTTATTTACATCATAAAACCAAGCATTTTTATGTGCAGGAAATTCAACATTTTTATGTCTACTATTCTCATCAGTTACATGTATCAAATCCCCTGCCCCAAGTGCTATCAATTCTTCCGCTGCAGTATATCTCCCATTATTCCTCATTATACCACCTGAATTTCCAAGTCCTAAAAGCATATCAGTTTTCTCATATAATGCGACCTCGGCTCCTGCTCTTTTTGCCGTGATTGCAGCCATGCAACCAGACCATCCACCACCAATTACGATAACCTTCAAAATGTTCTCCTCCCTTCTAATACATATTTAGGTTCTGTCTGCATTTTGCAGAGTCTTCTTAATTTAAGGTCGTTATTAGTTCTTGTACAACAACCGCACACTCCTTCTCCACAACACATTTTTGCATTATTACAGCAAGAATATTTAATGTTTTTATCTATATATTCCACACTCTTCATCAGTTCATAATTTAGGATATCTACAGCGTCACAATGAACTAGACTAATATCATTATTAATAGTTAGTTCTTTTAATAAATCATTAAATTTCTCTGTCATTATGCCATTTGAGGCTATTGTATTACATTCTATAACCTTTGATGCATATTTTTCTATATACTCATATGCAAAGCTATTCTTATATGGTGAATTATCAAGCACAACTATAATTTCATTGTTATTTGCATGTAAATGTTTAAGTACCGGTATCATAGGTGCCTGCCCTATACCTCTTGCTACAATTAAGCACTTACTGTTTTTAATTTCATATATGTTTTTTAATCCTAACGTACCATTCCAAAACGGTCCTTTTATGAGTAGTTCATCTCCTATCTTTAAAGTATCTAATGCTTTAGTTTTAGCTCCCTTTAATTCTATCGCAATACTGATTGTATTCTTTGTCGTATCAGTATCCATTATTGATATTGGTGTATCAAACCTAGCCTCTGCACTCGGCCTTCGAGCAAAAATATAACTTCCAACACGAACCAATTCACTTACCAATTTATCACTTGCGCAAACAGTAAGTATAATAACATTGTCCTCAAATCTATTTTTCTCTACTATTTTGCACTTATAATTTTTTCTGCTTTCTTTGGCTTTGTAACCATTCGTTGCATACTCTTGATAAATACATACCCCATTAAAGTTGCAACAGTCACAAAAATCCTTCCCTGCTAACTGTGAACATAATATACAATCTCCTGTTTCAGCAAGGTGACACGGACAAAATTCACTTCCTACATCAATACAGTCGTAGGGCTCATAACTCATAATATTACCTCCTCAAGCACTGTTATATTAAACTATGTAAAATTGCAAATAAATGTGCATATTAAATATATCTAACTATTCACATTTTTGTAACACTGATCTTAAAAGTACATACTATAATATATTAAGATTAAAAAAACTAATAATTTACTATTTTTAAAGAGGAATATATGTATGAGAATAGAATAAAGTAGAGAGTGCTCTTTTAAGGTAATAAATGCTAATATTTGATAATGAAAAATAAACAATCCGAATATATTGAACAAATTCTGTTAATAAATGATATACTATAATAATAATATTCAATACATCATAAAATATGGAGATGATTTAAATGAAGTTATGTGAAATATGCAAAAAAAATATAGCAATGATATTAACCTCAAAAATTGAAAACGGCAAAACTGAAACTATAGGATTATGTATAGAATGTGCTAAAAAGAAGGGTATTCCGGTAATGGACCAATTAATGCAGCAAGCTGGATTATCCTCAGAGGATATTGAAAGCTTAAATGAACAAATGGGTACAATGTTTAACGATATGAATTTAGAAGATGTTAATAGTGATGATCTAAACACATCAGATAAGGATATTAAAAATGGCGAAGAGAAAAATATTATTAGCAACATTTTTAATGGATTATTCTCATCTGTAGATAAAGGTAATGATTTTATAGACGGTGATGTTGAACCTTCCCCAAAAATTAAAAGTGCATCAGATGATAAATCAAAAAAGAACTGGTTTAAAAAGAAACGAAAACATTTAGATACATATGGAATAAACTTAACAGACAAAGCAAAACAAAATGGTGTAGACAAAGTAATTGGAAGATATAAAGAAATTGATCGTGTGGTTCAAATATTAAATAGACGAGGTAAAAATAATCCTATTCTAATCGGCGAAGCCGGTGTAGGTAAAACAGCAATTGCTGAGGGCCTTGCTGTAAGAATCATAGAAAAACAAGTTCCAGAAAAATTATTTAATGCTGAAGTTTATTTACTTGACCTAACAGCTGTAGTTGCAGGAACACAATTTAGAGGACAATTTGAAAGTCGTATGAAATCAATTATTGAAGAGGCTAAGGAAAATGGAAATATAATATTAGTTATTGACGAAGTGCACAATATTATGGGTGCTGGTGAAGTTCAGGGCGGAGCAATGAATGCAGCTAATATCTTAAAACCAGCTTTAGCAAAAGGTGAAATACAAGTTATTGGTGTAACAACTCTTGAAGAATATAGAAAATATATAGAAAAAGATGCAGCACTAGAGCGGAGATTTCAGCCAGTTCTAGTTGAGGAACCTAGTGTACCTGAAACAATAGAGATTTTAAAAGGAATACGAAACTACTATGAAGATTATCATAAAGTCAAAATATCAGATGAAGTAATTGAAGAAGTTGTAACTTTATCTGAGAGATATATAACGGATAGATTTTTGCCAGATAAAGCAATTGATGTAATTGACGAAGCTGGTTCTAGAGCAAATCTGAAAAATAAAGGACTCATTGAACTCTTAGGACTCAAAGAGGAGTCAATCAGGATTCAAACAGAGAAAGATGAAGCAGAGGCTAATGGAAATTTTGAAAAAGCTGCTGAATATAGGACAAAGTTATGCAAAGTAAAAGAAGATATTAGTGAAACTCAAAAAACATGTGGTGAGGTTCAAATTACTATAGAGGATATTGCTTTCGTTATTGAATCATGGACTAAAATTCCGATTCAAAAGATTACAGAAAAAGAAGCGAAAAAACTATTAAATCTAGAAAGCAGGCTTCACAAAAGAGTTATAGGTCAAAATGAAGCTATTAAAAGTTTGTCTAGAGCAATAAGACGAAATCGTTCAGGCTTTAGAAAAAAGAAAAAGCCATCCTCTTTTATTTTCGTTGGACCAACTGGTGTTGGAAAAACAGAACTTGTTAAAACGCTTTCCTGTGAACTTTTTGGAAGTGAGGACGCACTAATAAGAATTGATATGTCTGAATATATGGAAAAACATACAGTGTCAAAACTAATTGGTGCCCCACCAGGTTATGTAGGATATGATCAAGGTGGCCAATTAACTGAAAAAGTAAGAAGAAAACCATATTCAGTAATTCTACTAGATGAAATAGAGAAAGCTCATCCAGATGTTTTTAATATGTTACTTCAAATTCTTGATGATGGAATACTAACAGATAGCCAAGGCAGAACTGTTTTCTTTGAAAACACCGTAATAATAATGACATCAAACGCAGGAACTGAGTTTAAATCAAGCAACATTGGCTTTGTTAAAGGCGATTACGGTATATTAGAGGCACGTGTAAAGGATGCATTAAAACAAACATTTAAACCTGAATTTTTAAATAGGGTAGATGAAATAATTGTATTTACACCTCTTGAAAAGAAAGAACTTAGAGAAATAGTGGATTTAATGATTACGGAGGTAATTGAAGAGGTAGGCGAAAAAAATATTACTATGAATGTTTCAAAAGCTGTAGCTGACTTTATATTAGAAAAAGGATATGATGATAAATATGGAGCAAGGCCGCTAAGGCGAACTATTCAAAAATATATTGAAGATGAGATTGCAGAGCATTATCTCCAAAATGAATTTAGTGAAGGATCAAATATATCTGTAGAATTAAAAGATGATAAAATAGTTATAGTATAAAAGTCAAAAGCTACTGAATAATTTTCAGTAGCTTTTGACTTTATTATTGTTCTATCTCTTGTTTATCCAAATTATATGTTTTTGACGGATTATAAAGATTATACTGTTGTTCTAGATAAATAACCAAGTTATAAATTCCACTGCATAAAAACATTGCGAAAAATATATCCATTATCACATGTTGTTTTACAAATTCAGTAGATATAATAATAAGAAATCCTATTATGTTAACTGGTATTTTAATTGACTTTCTAGCATTAGTAGCATTGATCCCTTTAACAGCTAGATATGCTGTAATGACATGAATGCTTGGGAAACAATTATATGGCTCATCCGAATTATAGGTAAATAAAATCATCTTTGACAATATATCATTACCGGTAACTATAGGCCTTATAACCGTAGTTTGAAAAAAGTAGTACGTAATAAATGCAACAACATAACATAAAAATAAAGTAATCATAATTTTATAATAAACCTTTCTGTTTTTAAAACACAAATAAACAAAACAAAAGGCTAAAAAAAACCATAAAGTCATGTAAGGTATTATAAAAATTTTTATAAGGGGCAAAGATCTATCCAAATCTGTAGTAAGATCATAAACGCCCCTATGAGTACTATTTAATGTCCAATAAAACAAATTAGAAAAAGGAACAGAACCTATAAGCACTAATGGTAATAACTTTTTAAAAAGATTTTTCAAACAATCAGTCCTTTCTTCAAAGACTATTTTAACGGAAATTTGCAATTCTTTCAATGATTTTACAAAAATAAAGTTATAAACATTATGTAATTACTATAAAAACTAACCAACTCCAAATTGGTTGCAATTTTTAGTTAAAAACTGTAATTTCCAAATGCCACTAAAAAGGTATATAAGCCATTTAAGAAGGTTCAATTGCTTATTCTATAAGATATACTTATTGAGGCTTATTTCCTCTTATACTGGATCTAAGAGTTGTATATAAGCTATGTTAAATACATATACCTATGTATTAAAAAAAACGAAATAAAAAAGAGTCGATTATGGCTCTTTTTTATTGTAAAATGAAATTTTTAATTTTGTTAAATCTAAATCTAAAATTAGTTTTGCTTTCAACGCTACTCTTAGACACCAAACTTTCTGTTAATAGAAGTTTATTATTTGCATATACATCTAACCTTCCAATTTTTTCACCTTGATGTACTGGTGCATAAATCTCATATAATGGTTTTTTAACTTTAATTTCAATTTTTTGATCATTTTTAACTGGAATTATAATATCTCTTTTACTTACTATTTCCACATTGTTATTTCCATTTTTCAAAATAATTTTTCCTAGAATATCACCTTTACTTACAACCTTTTTATATTTATAAGTTTTTTCAATATAGTTATTTATTTTTTCAGTTTCTTTCCACCTCGGAGTACAATTTAGTGTAATTATAATAATATCTCTATTTTGAATTTTGACAGAAGTCACTAGACATTTACCTGCTTTGCCTGTGAATCCTGTTTTTACACCGGTTGAATTTGGTAAAATAGATAAAATTTTATTGATATTATGATAACTTCTAGTAAAGTCATAGTCATTTGCAATAATATCTTTTGAGCCTACTATGTCATTAAAAGTTTTAACCTCTTTTGCCTTGGCAGTTACTAAAGCTAAATCATATGCAGTCGAATAATGATTACTACTATCTAATCCATGTGGAGATTCAAAATTACTATTTAATAACCCAATTTCTAAGGCATACTCATTCATAAGTTTTAAAAACTCATCAACACTCCCACTTACCCCTTCAGCAATTGCAATCGCTGCATCATTTCCAGATCTCATTAAAAGTCCATATAATAATTCCTTTAAAGTTATCTCCTCTCCTTCTTTTAACCCTATTTCTGAACCGCGTATAGTTGCTGCCTTTTTTGATATAATTATTTTCTTGTTTAAATCTCCACATTTAATTGCAACAAGTGCAGTTATTATCTTTGTAGTGCTTGCAATTTCAATTGGAGTATATGCGTTCTTTTCATATAAGACAACTTTTGAATCGCAATCTAACGCTATAGCACTTATTGCATTAACATATAGATCATCAGCATGGACAGTTTGAACTAAGGTGGAAAATAATAAAACTAAGCTTAAAGATAATGATATATACACTTTAGATTTTTTTGTCATGATTTCGCCTCTTTTAATTTTCATAATTTTTAAAGTATCTCTTTCTTTTTAAAAATATTATGCCCTTTATTGATTTTTTTATTGATTTCTGAGCATAATACCAATTATTAGATAGATTGGAGGTTGTGATGTTTAAATTTATAATAGTGTTTCTTTTTGTGTTAACAATTATATTATTTCCAATCCATTTAAATATAACTCTTAAATATACAAACAAAGTCTTGGAAATTTATATATATAAAAAGAAACTAAAGGTAAATAAACCTTTAAAAAGCAATTCAAAGGATCAATTAAAGTCTAAACCTATAAAAATATTTTTTAAACCATTAAATTTAAGACATATAAATTTAAGTGATATAAATTTAAGCGCTATAAATTTAATTAGTCATAAATTTAAGGATTTAAAATTTAAGCCAACATTAAGTTTAAATACTAAACTAGAATATGGATTCGACGATGCTGCCTTGGTAGCTATCGTATTTGGCTTAATTCATTCAACCTACAGTCTTTTGTATCTAATATTAACAAATTTTGTTAAAGTTAAAAACATTGACCTTAAAGTTACGCCTCAATTTAAAGAAAATAATCTAAATATGGAAATTTCGAGTATAATATACATCAATTTTGTAAAAATTATTTATATGGCATTTATAATATTACCTTGCCTTATAAACATAAAACATAACAAAACAAATTTTAAAAAATATAGAGGAGGAAATTTACATGGATAATCATCCAATTGAAAATTTAATGAGGAGCACCATGGAGAGTATAAAAGATATGATAGATGTTAACACCATTGTAGGAGACCCTGTAAAATCGTTAGATGGAACTACAATTATTCCTATATCAAGAGTATGTTTTGGTTTTGCATCTGGAGGTAGTGAGTTTAATAATATTAATACTACTGACTCAACTAATAAATATCCTTTCGGAGGTGGTTCTGGTGCTGGAGTCACGGTTAAACCAGTCGCGTTTTTAGTTGTTAAGAATGATTCAATTAGGCTATTATCTGTAGATCAGCAAAACACATATGATAAAATTGTTGATACCGTACCACAAGTTATCGATATTATTAAAGGTATGTTTAAAGATAAATGTGCTAATGATACAGAACCTGAAAATAATCAAAAGTGTGATGAATAATTTTTATTGAATTTCTATAATAACTTACAAAGTTAAAATATTAACCCCAGTCAAATAAAGTTTTTCAATTTAAAAACTTTATTTGACTGGGGTTACAACTATATGTATAGTTAATATTTTAAATATTTACTTTACCTTATTAATATCAACATCTGGTTGCAAATTTTCTTTGTTAAACTCTTCTAAAGAAGGCATTTCATTTAGGTTAAGAAAATTAAAATGTTTAAGAAATTCATCTGTGGTTACATATATGATTGGTCTTCCCGGAACATTTTTTCGTCCACTTTCTTTAATTAATCTTTTTTCTGACAAAGTGTAAATTGCTCTATCACTTTTAACTCCTCTTATGTCTTCAACCTCCACCCTAGTCATTGGCTGCTTATAAGCAATTATGGCTAAAGTTTCAAGTGAAGCTTGAGATAAAGATTGCCTGACATTTATCTTTAATAGCTTTTGGACATATTCGCTATTACATGGTTTTGTAACAAGTTGATATTCATCATTAGTTTCTATAATTCTAATGCCTCTCTGCTCATGCTCATATTTTACTTTTAATTCATTTATTAACTTCATTGTAAATTCAATACTACATTCTAAAATATTTGCAATTTCCGTTAATTTTAATGATTCTCCAGTAACAAATAGCAACGATTCAATAATAGAATAATATATATTATTAGTAGAAATATCCTTACTTGCTAATTGTTTAATATTAAATTCATTCATATTAATTTACCCTTTCTAAATATATAGCTTTAAAATTGCTTTCTTGAAATACTCGTACACTCTTAATCTTAATTAACTCAAGTAATGCTAAGAACATAACAATAACTTCTATTTTAGATGAATAACCATAGATTAAGTTTGTAAAGTGAATCTTTCCAAAATGATTTAGCTTATGTTTTAATTCCTCCATTTTATCTTCTATTTTATATTCATCTATCAATATTTCTTTATTTACAATAATATCTGTATTCATCTTATTTTTATATTTTTCCATTAAACCATTATATAAATTATGTAAATCAAAAATTGTAATATTTTTTAGAAAATCTACCTCTTTAATATTCTGATTATCTTCTTCAATTATTTCAGGTTTTTTACTAATCATTATACCTGTCTCTTGTTCCATCACCTTCAAATTTTCAGCTATAGCTTTATATTTTCTATATTCCACTAGTTTGTCCATTAATTCCTTTTCCACATCATATTCATCCTCAGTACTAACATCTTCTTTATTTTTGGGCAACAAATATTTTGATTTAATTTCAATTAAAGTCGCAGCTATAACAATAAATTCTGATGTCATTTCTAAATCCATTTCTTTCATACTTCTAAGATACTCCAAATACTGATTCGTAATTTCAACAATGTTAATATCATAAATATTCATCTTATTTTTCTTTATAAGATGCAATAATAAGTCAAACGGACCTTCAAAATTAGTTACTTTTATACTTACTGGCATGTACACTCTCTCCTATATAAACAAATTATATAAAGAAATATTCATTTTACTTTAATTTCTTTATATCAAGTTTAATTTAAGTATAATATTAAAATATATAAAATGATACATTTTAAAAAAAATAACCTCTAAGCAAGTATTTGTTTGCTCAGAAGTTATTTTATTTACCTTTAAAATACATGGGAGTTAAATTGCTTTATCAAATAATTCCGTAAAATTATTTATAATGTTATCCCATACCCTAGATTTTTTAATATCTCTATCACTATAGATATTAATCTTGCCACATAGTTTGTTATCAACATATATTTCGCAAGATCCAATAACTACATTTTTTTTATAATCTTTCAACCCTTGTTTTAGAACAATTTTTTTAGTTATTATATTCTTATTACCTCTTTCAAGCGTTATAAGAAAATCTTCTTGTGCTTTAGCGATTAGAAACTTGTCACCCTTTTTATTTAAAATTATTTTTTCTAAATTTTGATCCTTCACTATTACCTTCTTAGTCTCAAATTTAGAAAAACCATAATTCATTAACATACTTGCATCACTATTTCTTATTTTAAAAGTTGGTGCACCCATAATTATTGCAAGCATTCTAACATTATTTTGTTTTGCAGTAGCTGATATGCAATATTTCGCTTCATTTGTAAATCCAGTTTTAAGTCCATCACATCCATTAAAAAATCTTACAAGCTTATTATGGTTTACAAGACCTATAGGCGCTTTCCTTCCCTGAGAAATAGTTTCCATGTATGTTGATGAATATTTTAATATTTTAGGATGTTTTAATAATTCTCTAGACATAATTGAAATATCATATGCTGTTGTAATATGTCCCTCTGCACTTAAACCAGTGCAGTTTTTAAAACTAGTATCTTTCATATCCAAACTTTTAGCTTTTGCATTCATCATATTAACAAAAGCCCCTTCACTACCTGCTAAGTACTCTGCCATTGCAACTGCTGCATCATTTCCTGATGCAATAGCAATTCCCTTTAAAATTTCTTCTACGGTTCTAACTTCACCGGTATCAAGTATCATACTACTTCCACCCATTTTTTTTGAGTTTTCGCTTACAGTTATCTTATCGGTTAATTTGATTTTACCAGAATCTACTGCCTCCATAGCAAGTAACATAGTCATTATTTTAGTCACCGAAGCTGGAGCAAATTTTTCACGAGAATTTTTTTCATATATTATTTTACCACTAGTTGGCTCCATTAATAATGCTGACTTTGCCTGAACGACAATTCCTTTATCATCTTTATTTTCTGCTTTAGCAGGCATGTTACAAAACTGTGTGGTAAAAATTAATGATAAAATTAAACATAATACATTTCTAAATCTTCTTTTCATATTTATCCTCCTCATAATCCTTTATGCTAGATGTAAATTCTTAAAAGTCATCTGCACTGCTTAAAATTCATAACATTATTTTTACCAAAACATATTGATATTATCACTATTTATCTATAATAATTAAAAAATTTATTTTATCCATAGAACAAAAATAAGAATTCATCTTTATTTATAAAGACAAATTCTTATTTTTCTCTGTTCACTTTATGATATGAAACCTAATTAATTTATTAAATCATCTCCTATGGAGCTGCAATATTAATATCTATGCTCTAGGAAAAGTGTTCTTGTAAATCTCTGATATTTTATTTTTCTTAACTACTGTTGAATAAACTTGAGTTGTGGACATACTATTATGTCCAAGTAGCTCCTGAACTGCACTTATACCTGCACCATTTTGTAATAAATGTACAGCAAATGAATGTCTTATTGTGTAAGAATTTATTGTCTTTTTTATGCTAGTGGTTTTAGCATATTCTTTGATTATTTTCCAAAAACCTTGCCTTGTCATTTTCTCACTTTTTGTGTTTAAAAAAAGTAAATTTAAGTTATTTACGTTTATTTTATATCTAATCTTTAAATATTCTGACATACAGCTAATCGCATGTCTACCTATTGGAATTATTCTTTCATTTTTTCTACCATTATTACATGTTATGTATAACGACTCTAAATTAATATCATATACTGTTAAACTTAAAAGTTCCGAGACCTTCATGCCTGTTGCATACATTAATTCTAACATTGCTTTATCTCTACACCCTTTAATTGTTAATTGATCTGGTTGATTTAATAATTCATCTATCTCCTCAATTGATAAAATCTGAGGTATATTCCGTTTGATTTTCGGTAGAGAAAAATAAGCTGTTGGATCATTTTGGGCAAGGTTGCTTTTAATAAGATATTTATAGTAATTTCTAATAGAAACAATACTTCTTGCTATCGAACTATTCGCTTTGCCTTCTTTTTTTAGATACTCAGAATAAGCCATTATTGTTATGTTATCAACTGTTTCCTGGGTTTCATTTCTATTCTCCGTGAAGTCAATGAATCGTTTTACATCTCTCGTGTAGGCGTCAATAGTATTTCTCGTCAACTTATTATTTTGTAATTTTTTTATATAAATTGTCAATAACTCATTCATAATTTCTCTCCTATATTATAGAGAATGTTAATATTTTACATACGTTAGACTCTAAAAAATAAATAAAATGTAAGAATATAATTATAAACTAATTTATAATTATTATCAACTAATTTGTAAACCATAACACTGTTTATATATCTCTTTGGGTTATTAATTAATCTTGAAAGTGAATAATCTACAAACTTGGGTAGAAAAATACCCATTACTATTAAAATAATAAAACATTTAATTGATAATATAACAAAATGGAATAAATCACCATGTTTCATTTAGTTAGACTTCCCAAATTATTAATAAGATTTTTAACAAAATAAGGTGCAATATATGATTCTATAATTATCCCTATAAACAAGAAACCCATTATTACAATAAATATTACGCTATAATATATTATTCTGCTAGATATACTACTTGTCCATTGTTTATTGAACTTGTTTCTTAATAACATTATAGAAAATTCCATTGATATCACCGATGCAAAAATAATGCATGGAATATAAATTAAATTTTGAGGTAATACCCCTAGTATTGCAATACCAATACCACTCTTTCCTAGCCCACTAATCATAAAACTAAAGGTAAAGCCAACTGTAAATCCTTTTAACAAATCAATAATCACAATAATTGGCAAACCCACAATAGTTAGCCCTAAAAACCATAGAAAAATAATTACTGGTAAATTGTTTTTTATTGATTGGAAAAATATTAATTTATAACTAATCCCACTTGTGTTTGAAGGATCAATAAAATTAATTAAATAATTCACTAAATCCTTGTGTTCAAATTCACCCATATATTTCACACTATAAATCCCTAAAATTATACCTGTAAATACACACAAAATACTTATAATATATAACCAATAATTTTCTTGTATATGTTTATTTACATTACTTATTAATGCGTTAGATGACATAATTTTTCCCCCTTTGTTAATCATTATATTTTTTTATAGCTACTCATAATATGTTATTAAAATTCACTCACGTTATATTCATGCTAGGCTTCACCTTATTTAAGATAAAATTGAGCATAAATAATTACAATATCTTAATTAATATTTATGATAACAAAGGAGTTTATATGCATATTTAGTTTAACATTAATAACCACAGTACAATTTTATTTAATCACCTCTTCTCTATAAATTTCACTATAAAAAAGAAGCTGCCTTTACAAATTACATATTTTGTGTTACAATACTTGTATAGAGGTGATTCAATATCAATATCAATACTAAAAAAATAGAAAAACTACCGAACAAAAAATTAACTACTAAACTTAATTCTAAGGAAGATTCAATTTCTAATGATAATTTAATTTACGATTCTTTTGAAGAATATCTTAATAACTATAATTCTAATTAATATTAAGGATGTAAGCTTTTGCTTACATCCTATTATTTTTCTTAAGCTTCCCTTTTAAACAAAATAAAAGAGCATCTATTAAAGACACTCTTAATCTATCCATTTAGCTAACCCTATTTTGTAATCTTAGCTTATCAGCAACCATTGCTATAAATTCGCTATTAGTTGGTTTACCTTTAGCATTATGAACGGTATAACCAAATATTTTGTTTATAGTTTCAACTTGTGATACCAACGGTTTCAAGGTTTTTAATGTAAAGTTAATAAAAATTTAAATCAATAAAGATTTTTCATTTTTATAGATGTATTCTATATATGTTTATACACTTATTTTAACCATAACTATCTTATAAATCAAGTCCTAAATTACAAAAAAGAAAAAAAGGTGTATCCTAAGCAATTAAGCCTAAGATACACCCTTTAATTTTATACTGCTGTTACTGGAACTACTTTTTTAACATATTCTGTTCCTTCAGCATCTACAAATTTGGGTTCTATTATTGTAGGAACAACTTCTGAAGCTTCTTTAACTACGGCTTCTTTTCCTGCATTTGCAATCCCTGCTAAAGATTTATTAAGTAACAATATATCTTCATCACTTAATTTTGTTCTCTTTTGCATTGTAGTTATAAAACTTGTTAATTTATCTGTTACAATTCCCATTCTGCCATCCTCTTCGAGGGCATCCCAAATTTTGCTTGCAAGCTTTTCATTCTTTGCTAAATTTACAGAACCTAATCTAGCTATTAATAATTTGATTACAAATGGAACTATTCCCACTGAAATTCCTACACTTAAAATTGGATATAAAAAACTTATTATTGTTGAAATCATTATTACATCTCCTAATTTTTATTATTTTATTTAATATTTATTTTGTATATTCTAAACAAATCCATCCAGTAAATTTACTTGTAACTAATTTACCCCATTTTTTACTAGAATCCAACTCTACATATGTAACCACATCACCCTTTTTAAAAGTCTTAATTATTGCTCCTGAGATTGGAGTTTGTCTACAATTTAATCCATTTGTTGCAGTAATAATCACCGTTTTTTTAAAAGCAAACGGTGTCGAGATCGTGGTATTAGGCAATTTACCTGTCAATCCTAAAACAATTGCATCCGACATCTTGTCGGCATCATATATATTCATATCATTTTTAGAATCCATAAAACAACATTCTACAAGTAAGCTTTTCATTTTTGTATTATGTATAACATATAAATGGCTACCATCTTTAATCCCTCTGTCTGTTAGTCCTAAAGAAACAAAATTCTTTAATATATTACTAGCTTCAGTAAATACTTTTGCATTGTAGGTATATATCTCTGTTCCAAAACCTCCACCACTATTCAAATGAATTGCTATATATAAATCTCCACCAATTCTATTAGCAGTATCAACACGATATGCTAGTGATTCAATAACACTATTTGCACTATCACATGAGACTATTATTACAGTATGTCCTAGTGCTTCAAGTTTGGATTTAACTTTATATCCTACCTCTCTAGTACATTCTTGTTCAGTTTTTCCATAACCTTGAGTCCCAGTATCAAAACCTTTAAGACAATGTCCCATATCTAATAAATATTTACTCATTAATAATTACCTCTCTTTCATATTTATAATAATAAAAGTATAATTGGTAGAAAATGTACTACCAATCCACCAATTACTGCACTTATAATACAACCATAAGCTGTATTTTTTAATGCATTATAACTTTTTAACGGTGCTTCTTGAATTAATCCAATCTGCGTGTTTGCTTCTTTTACATCTATTGTCAATTTATCGGTGGTTAATTTTAAAGTTTCTACTGCATACTCTGTCTTTACTGTTTCTTTACTATTTGTCTCTAAACTTTCTGTAACTTTAGTAAGATTTACTGCAATACTTTTTAAAGAATCAAATATCTGTTCAAAATGGATTCTATTCTCTGAGTTATTAGTTATTATTAAAGCCACATTATTATTAGTTACTTTACTACCCTCTTTTAATTCCTCATAACCTTTTTCTAAATAGTCGATTCTCTGTTGATTTATACATATTTTACACTCACCTTCCATATCATCACTTCCCCTCCACTTTATTTTTTTGCATTAAAAAAGACACTATTTCTAGTGCCTTACATTTATATATTATGTTATAATACTTTACGAATTTTAGAAATCTAATTTGTATTAACTTAAGACACCCTATCACTAGAGTGCCTTAATTGGTCATAGTTTTTTAATCCGACTATTTTAATCGTAGGATTTATTAGTGATATTGTACTTACTTTAACTTTTTAGACACTATAAAATTTGCACTTGTTGTAGTTGCTGGCAAATATGCAATAGTATCCTTTGTAATATTTTCTACACCCGTGAGTGAATTATATCCCCTGTAACCAGAGCCATAATCATAAGCAACCTCAACCATATATGTATAGTTAGGGTCTATATTTAAAGATTTATCACCCCACAATGATGACATACACCAAAATAGTGAACTTGTACCCTTTGTTCCTACATATGTTTGTGAAATACTAGGAGTTCCTCCGACGTAATAAAACTGCTCTTGAGACACAAATTGCCAATTTGAGGTACTTAACTTAGTAGCCGTAGAAAGCGCCTTTACACTTTTAGTACTTGTTACGTTTGTTGTGCTTGCAAATGCAGGCATAGAAGTACATATTAATAGACTTGAACACATTAAACCCATTAATAATTTTTTACTAAATTTTTTTAACATAGAATATTTCTCCCCTGTATTAGATGGCCATCTAATAATTATTTTAGCTATACTTATATAATTCTATATTTATACATAATATCCTCTTTTAATTAAAAATATATTTTTATACCTTTAATTACTTTTATTTCTTATATTGAATTTTATTGAGCAACAGTCCTTTAGACTAAATAATTTTTAATTTATCTTTATCTAACAATAATTGTACTCCTGCTCTATACTCTTCAGGAACTTGTATCTTTCCTTCTACTAATTCCATTGTTCTATATCCTACACCTACTAATTTATAATACATGTGAACCATCTTTATATCACCCCTTTAGCTTTTAATGCTTCTGTCATATTTGCTAACACTTCCATAATAATTATTTGATTCTCATTAATTTCTTGATTGGTTGGTTGTGGTGTTTCTGAAACTATAGGGACTACTTTTATAGGCTCTGCTGAATTATCTATCTCTTTTATAATAGCACCACTAGGTAGTGTTGCTGATTTATATATATTATCCATGTTGTTACCTCCGATTTTTTTTATTTCTATAATACTATATATGAATTTTCAATTTCTATATTTTCTGGATTTAGATTGGAATGTACTTCAACTAATAAACTAGAATTGAAGTATATTGGTTTAGCTGATCTTACAATACCTGCTGTAGAAGTGGTTGAAGGATAACCTAACATTGGATTTTGAATATACAAAAGCCCATTTCCAAATGGTAGAACAAGATCAAGACTATTATACATATTTTGAAATAATTCCTCACAAGTGAATCCAGTAACCGACATGCTACTGCCACTACTGTTGTTGCAAACAACTTTTACTACCCCATCTACGGTTATTCTAATACCGTGCATACTACTACCACTACACCTTATTAAGCTTTTCTTTAAAAGACCTTTACCAGTTATTTGTAAAGCAGTCACATATGCTTGTCCACTCACATTACAAGTAACAAGAGCGTTAGTAATTGTATTACTAGATGCTCTATCCCAATTTATAGGTGCGTTAGCAACTAAAGAACTTGTATCTGATTTTACACTTGCAACATTTGTAACAATTGTCGACTCATTCGCTTTTATTGTTGTAGTATCTGCTTTAACTAAATCTAGTGTTGCTTTATCTGCAATATATATTTCTCCTGCCATTGTTAAACCACCGCCTTTATATATAATATTCCGTTATTAATTCCTAATTGAAAAATCGTTCCTGTAGTATCATCAACTGTATCTACATTTTTAGAAGTTGTTTTAGGATGTTCAATAATCCACCCAGTATTATTTGCATTTCTTTCTCTCATTTCTATATTAATTGTTACGTCTGATATATCAGCCATTTATACACACCTCTCTTTAAATTATTTTATAATGTCATTTCTTAAGATCTCATCTATTTGATTAAACTGGTTTAATGTATAGTTTCCCATTAAGGACACCCATTGTATAATTCGTACCAGTATTAGGATCATTCATTAGACCTAATCTAGTCCAAGGATTCCAAGTATTATCAATGCCTTTGCGAAGACTAAGATAAGGTATTCCACCACCATTAGTAGCCGTAGAATTAAAAGCTAGTTGGTAAGAAGCATCACCCGTACTACTTGTTGTGCCATCCCAAGGAGAAAAAGTAATAACACCTGAATAATTACCTCCACCATCTGCACTACCTGCGTTAGCAAAATCAACACGTACTTGATGTGGAACGGAGTTTGGTAGCTTATTGCTTGCATTCCTATCACCATCGGGACAATTAAAACGATTAGAAGAATCGGAATTATCAACTATCCCATTACCATCTTTATCATAAACACTTTTCAGCATGTCCCCAGTTCCTGAACCTGTTAACCCTTGAATACCTTGTGCACCAGTATCTCCCTTGATACCTTGAATACCTTGTATTCCCTGTGAGCCATTTGAACCATCAGTCCCTTTTATACCTTGAATACCTTGTGAACCACTTGCGCCTGTAATTCCAATATCTCCCTTTAAACCTTGTATTCCCTGAATACCAGTTGATCCAACAGAACCTTGCAATCCAGTATCACCTTTTTCTCCCTTGATACCTTTTTCTCCTTGGATTCCTTGACTACCTTGTATGCCTTGTATTCCTTGCTTACTTAAAGGAATATTATTTACTCCATCTCCAATAAAAACTTCTCCAGTATCAAGACATAACGCAGGTTCTGCTTCTAGTAATATAGGTAAATCTGCCTTCAATTTATATCTTTTAAGTTGTATAGTTCTTATCAATCACCTCACCCCCTAAACTTGTTTGAACCAAAAGTCTATTGATTTTGGCGTTGTAGGTGCTGTAGTACCTTTATAAATTTTAGGAATTGCAGTTATTTGAGTCTGTAAATTTCCTGCAATATCTCCACTTAACTGTGATTGAATTGCATTAAACCATGTATTAAATTGTGATTGAAAACTTGATTCACTTGCTGACATTGCTGTTGTGTATCCATTAGTTGTTGTTGCATACCAACTATCATAAGCTAACTTTTTAGCAGTTGTCCATGTCGCAAAATCACCATTATAGATGTTTTGTTGAGTATTAAACCATGCTTGATATTGATTAAAAATTGCTGAAGTGTCGGCTTGAATAAGTGAATTTACCCAACCACATAAAGAGGTATTCATTCTTAAATCTGTAATATTAGTTTGAGAAATAAGAACTGCTCCTTGCCCTATGTAAATATCTGCTATTCCTAATTCAAATAAATCAGCATCCCTTTGTAAAACTGGGGCTACTGCTACACTTGCCATTGTTCCATTTTTCACTACTGTACTTATAAGTCTTCCTACAGTATCAAACCTAACAACGATTCTATCAATTCGGTTTAGAACTCCATCGGCTATTGCTATAGGCAATGTTAAATCACCATCATTAAAATATTGATAACCGTTAATCCAAGCTTTACCTTATTTAACGGTTATTGTCATATTGTTATTATTTATAACTTGTAAATTTGTGCTTGGGTTAGGAAACACACCATTTGTAAGCAGACTATTAAAATAATCTGCAAAATTTGAAGCTTTGTATTTTCTATCTCCTGCCACACTATTAAAGAAACTAGATTTCTCCATACCACCACATCCTCTCTATTTTATTAATTAAAAACTACCCCCGTCTATATTTGTTATAGTTGTGTTACTATTCCCATTACTCCCACTACTATTAGATTGTAATTTTAATTTTTGTTTTATTTTATCCATAATTGTTGGGATGTTATTACCAAAAGTAATATTAATGCTTAATCCATTCTCTTCATATACTTCCTGAATTTCATTAATTCTGCTATCAAAGGTTATGCCCCACTTTTTAGAAACAATAGTAATAATATCTCCTAGGTTATAATCAGTTTTATAAGTTAAATTTGAATTAAGATTTATTTTACTATCAAATGTTTGAATTTCTTTTGTTAATGCAAGTGTTTCATTTCCTTTTCCACTTAATAAAAGGTTATAGTCAACATCACTCATAACTGTTGAAACACCATTAATATCTTCTGTATTTGCTAAACTTTTCTGGTCAGCAAATACTTCAAATCTATCTAAGCCAACACTATCACCTATAGTAACTAATCTTCTTTCAGATCCCTCACCAATACCACCAACTAATACTAAATTTTTATAATTATTAAGACTATCTACATACTCTTGTTCTAAAATATTGTCATATTCTTTACTAAAAATACATCTTGGATTACTAGATTGATTAACAGATCTATCTAACCCTTTATACACTTCAAAAACTAACTTTTTACTATTAATATCAAAATTTACTCTATGTCCCAAATTACTTATATTACTTAAATTTTCAAGTTCGTCAGATAAATTGGCATAAGATACTTGATAATCAACTGTCTCTATAAAACCATTTAAAGTTCCCAACATCATATTATGTATTATTCTACTTGTATTGATTGGACTTATACAGTTATCTGTTACTAAATTCCTCATCGCTAACTCGGCTGTTATATTAAATACTTCAGTTCCCCAAATAATTCTACGATTAAAATAAGAAGTAAGAAACTTGCCTTTAATAACTAATATTTCTTTACCTTCTGTATCTTGCTTAAAGTTTCTATACTCAATATATCCTGCTTCCACATCTCCTGTTTTATAAATAATATTTCCTCTTTCTAACATTTTGAGATTTTGAGGAGTTAAATCACAATGTAACTCAAACTCGCCACTTTTATAATATCTTCTTGTCCATATTAACGATGTGAAACTATCTATCATACCAATAAATTCTAAATTTCTATTAAATACATATATCTCCACTTTACACCCCCAAATATTGTTGCTGATAATATATACTAACTTCAAGATTATCTATTCCAGTATCGGAATTATATCTAAATAAATTATCACCAACATCTAATTGTAAAAATGTACTTTGGAAATCTATATAATTAAAAATATTTGTAGTAACTCCATCTAAAATAGAATCAACTTTTTTAGAACCAAAATATGTTGATATTGAAATAACTTCTCCTGCAACCATACCTTTATTAATTTTAATATACTCACCAGTATTAACATTCAATATATTAGGATTAGTTAATGTAGCAAGTGCTTTAAATTCTATTCTCATTCCACATTCAACATCACCACTATTTAATATATTAACTATAAGACTTAGTTCTCTATGTCCTATTTCTATTCCACCAACTACAAGTTCAAATCCATCACTTCCATCTTCAGAAAATGAAAAATCACCTTTCCATAATGCTATTTCTTCCTTATCCTCAATAAGATCAGTCCAAAATGGATTATTTGCAGTTAAACTAATTAAGCCATTATAAACTCTATTACTATTTACAATATTAAAGAAAGGTATTTTATTTATAATACATTTTACTTTTCTTTCATTAATATTATTTTTATAACAAAGCCAACCTTCACCATTTTTAGGATTCAATATTTTGATTACTTTATTTTTATATCTTTGAAGTTCCTCTTTTGTATTACCAACTAAAGCAACTTCCAAAGATATATCCATTATATCTAGGGTATTTCCTAAATAATTTTTCCCATCTTGATTCATACTTTTACTACTATAAATATTCACATTTCCACTTTGCGTAAAACTTTGTAATAAAAAAGGGGCTGAATTAGTTAATACCAACTCTTCCCCTAAACTATTTATAAATGTTATTGTTTTTGACAATTTTAACTCAGCTCCTCTCTAAAAATTAAATGCTAATTCTTGTTGTCCTCTTTTGGATTGTCTTGCCAATTCACTTGCACTTGGGACTGGTACATAAAAATTTTGTGTAATAGCAGTATCACCCTTTCCACTGTTACTATTAGCTAAAACTCCTTGTGCAACTTGTTTTGCAGTCTGTAAAACCAATGCTTCACTTGCTTCGTGATTATAAATTCTACTAGCTTTTGGTAAGTTGTAAAGTTCATAACCATGTTCGTGCATTGTGGTTAATCCACCTTGATAATTATTCGTGCCAGTATAATTTTTATCATATCCTCCGACTATTCCATTTGCCATCTTTGTTACAAAAGTTTTTACTCCTGGCTCCCATTTATCCCACCAATTTTTCATTTTGTCCCAATTAGTGAGAATATCTCCTGTAGATGTATCTACACTTTTCGTTATATCTTTATTCATACTAGTTACTTTTGCGACAGCTCCACTTCGCATTGCTTCGGCATGTTCAATGGTTTTATCTTTCTGGTTTTTTGCGTCTGCTATTAATTTAGTAGCTTGATCAGCTGTTATGGAATGACTTTCATCTCTCATCTTAATAATAGCTTCTACTGATTTAGTATATTGGTCATCTGCACCTTTAACTACTCCATCCCTCTGTTTATTTGCGTTTTTGATTATTTCTGAAGCTTGTTCAGTAGTAATTCTAACACCATATGCTTTAATTCTCTCTAGTATAACTTTTGACTCAACATCCGATTCACTCAAAGTTTTAATTCCATTAACTTTCATTTTATCTTGAATGGCGTTTATTTTTTGTTGGTCAGATAAAGTTAATGCTCTATGTTCATCCGAAGCCTTTTTAACTATTGCTTGTATCTGTTTAATATAATTATCTTCAACTGTTTTCTTATCTACATTATCTTGTTTTAATTTTGCTAATGCTTTTTCCTCTTCTGTTTTACTCAGTGCACTACTTTTATTAAAGAATGCTTCCATAGTGGTATATTCTGTGTTATATCTAGTGTCTAAATTCGCTTCAACTTTATCTGCTAATCCCTTATACTGTATAACTACTTCTGTTGCATTTTTAGCAGTTATACCAGTCGAGTTAACATATAAATCTGTTAAACTTGCTGTTGCTTTAGTGTCTAAATCCATATATGCACCAACGGCTTTCTTTGTACCGTCCGATATTGTTGTAACTACGGTGCTGTAACTTGCACCCATACCATTGTTTGCACCATTCACACTGTTAGCTGTTGTAACTACTTTATCTGCGAATAAATCAACTGCTGGAGTTGCTTCTTTATTAAGTGCATTTTTAATAAGAATTCCTGTGCCAACAACTGCACCAATTGCCAAAATATAAGGTGCTAACGGAATTAAAACTGCTCCAAATGCTGTTCCTAATCCTGCTAATCCTGTACTTGCCGTTGCTCCTGCGACGCCTACACCTGCTGTTGCTGTTGCACCTATTCCTAGTGCTGTACTTGCAGTTCCTAAAACCCCTGATATAGCACCAAAAGCCGTTGCTAATTTACCTACTATTACTATAGTTGGCCCGATTACTGCGACTAATCCTGCTATTTTAATTATTGTTCCTTGTTGAGCAGGTGTTAGTTCATTAAATTTATCAGCTAATTTTTGTACTACTACAGATATTTTTTCAATCACTGGAGTAAGTGCATCTCCCATTTTTATACCTGCATTTTTAAGTTCATTAAAAGATTTTGCTAATCTAGTACCTGCTGTATCATTTACTTTTGCAAATGCTTTGTCTGTTTCACCTGCACTTAATCCCATAGATTTAAGCATTTCATCAAATTCTTTACCTGCATTGCCACTTAATAATAAACCTGCTTTTCCTGCTTCTACAGATCCAAACATATCTGTTAAACTCTTACCATTTTTCTTGGCATAATCTGACATAATATTAAGTATATCACCAACACTTTTTCCACTTTTAATTAGTTCGGGAAACGATTTTCCTGTGGCTTTCTCTATTGCTTTAGAAGCTACTGTTCCACTTTTACCCATTTCATTAAAAGCTGAATTCATATATGTAGTTGCTTCAGCAGATTTTACACCCTTAGAAGTCATAATTGCGTATCCTGCACCTAATTGTTCTAAAGATATACCATATTGGTTTGCCGTGGGAATAATCATACCCATACTTTTCGATAGTTCTCCAACTGTAACTTTACCCTTATTCTGAACTTGAATTAACACATCAGAAATTTTAGCAGTCTCACTTGATTTCATTCCATAAGAATTCAATATTGTTGTTAGCAAATCAAGTGAATCTCCTGCTTCTGCATAACCTGCCTTGGCTAATTTAGTAGAATTGGTTACAAAGTTTACTGCATCTCCTGTACTTTGACCTGCTGAAATAGCATCATAAACGTTATTAGCAATCTCAGTACTGGCAATTCCAGTATCATCAGAAAGTTTTAATATTGCACTTCTTAAAGTTCCAATTGGCATTTGCGTATTATCACTTATTGTACTAACTTTTGCCATACTTGCTTCAAAATCCATAGATAACTTACCTACTGCAACACCTGCCCCTAGAATTGGAACAGTTAAACTTGTAGACAATTTTTCACCTGTTGTAGTCATAGAAGAACCAACTGCTTTTAATTTTGTCGATGATTCTGTTAAAGAAGTACCAAGTTTAGTCCATTTACTATCTTGCACTGTTATTTCATTGGCTGTTGATTTTAATTGCTTTTCTAAATTATTAGCAGACTTTTCTGCATTATTCATCTTAATTGTATTATTATCAAGTGCTCTCGCATTGTTTGCTATCAAACTATTACTATTGCTATACTCGGCTTTTAACTGACTTAATTCTAGTGCTAATTTTTTACTTTCTTCACTATCCTTGCCAGTGGCACTAACACTACTATTATGTGCTTTTGTAGCTTCTTCCAATTTAACTCTTAATGATTCATTAGCAATTACATTTTTATCTAATGTTAATTTTGATTTTGCTTGTGCATCAGAATATAAAGTAGTTTTGCTTTTAGCAAGTTCTAATTGCTGTGTTAACAATTCTTGTTTAGCCTTTAATTTATCTGTAGCAGTCCCGAATTCTCCAAGTTTAGAACTGGCACTTGCAAACCCACTTTGTACTAAAGTCATTTGGCGATTTATACCTGCAACCTGTTGCTGGAAAGATTGTGATTCCATCGCCAGTTTTATGTTCAGTGAAAGTTCATCACCCATTTATTTTCCCTCCTCTCCATCTAAAAGATAACATCATCTATAAATGCTAATTTATTTTTTTCTTCCTCATCTTCAATTCCATTTACTTTTCTATGTATGTCATAAAGTGCAAACAACTTACGAGGATTTGATTTCCAAAATGTTACTTCTGTTAATCCAAGTATTGTACAATGTAAATAATAAAACCACGCAAAATCCCAATTGTCGGAATTTTCGTGGTCATCTATTTTTTTTCGTCTATTTCCTCATCTTCATCTATTTCTTTAGTTTCTGGCATTGATTTATTCATTAGTGAATATATCACATCTATGTATTCTACTATTTTATCTGCATCTATTAATTTCCCTATTTGATAAGGTGTATAATGTTCGTCTTCATTTTCAATACAACTATTAATTCCACAACATACGAACTTCTTTAAGTCAGTAATTTTCACACCACCATTGA
Source organism: Clostridium estertheticum (assembly GCF_026650985.1). Lineage (GTDB taxonomy): Bacteria > Bacillota > Clostridia > Clostridiales > Clostridiaceae > Clostridium_AD > Clostridium_AD estertheticum_C. The sequence continues at coordinate 684,585 of NZ_CP086239.1, read as the reverse complement.
ACTTACTTAATGCTATACTTATATCACCATACATTTCTTGTAATAAATCATACGTATTGAAATCTATAGTAATTTTATGTTCACCATCTAATAATTCTATTTTACTTTCTCTATTTTTTATATATTTTGCTTTCATAATTTCCCTCCTAAATTAATTAATAAAAAACTTACTAATAACCATTTAAGGCTACCAATAAGTTTTTACTATTTATATTTCTATACTTCTGTTGGTTGTACTGCTACTGTTGTAAACCAAGTTGTAGCTGTTGTTGCTTCAAAATCTTTAGCATCTTCGTCAGCAATCAGTCTGTATGCACCATCGAATTCACGAGCATAAAAAGTTGCCTTCAATTTTGCAGTTTGATCTTTTAATTTATCCTCAGAAGATTCAAATGTATCTTCCGTAATTTCAAAACTGCCTTTATATAGCCATACATACATATACTTACCATTAGATTTTTTAGCCTTAAAAGCCATTGCAACTGTAGGAGCAATATCATTCTTAGTCTCTATAAGAACACCTTTAACAACTTTTGAACCTTGTAACATTGCTCTTGATTCAATTGATAATTGATTAACTTCAATTTCAACATCTATACTATCAAATGCATTAACAACTTCCTCAATTGTGTCATCTGAATAAAGTTTTGTTTGAGTTGTCTTTGGTTTTAAAGTAGCTTTTATACTTCTTTCTAGTTTTTTAGGAACTTCATAAGTTGCCCCTACGCTTGTATCTGTAAGCAATTGTGCAATTGTTATATCTTTTAGTCCTATTAATCTACTCATTTTTTTACCATCCTTTTTAATTTAAGTGGTTCTTTTTTGTCTACCCTAAAGACATAAAAATAACGCCCTATATTATCTACGACGTTTGTTAATAAATTTAAATTGTTAAGTCTTCTGCATAAAAGTATCTAAGACCTTTGTGAAAGTAATGTGTTTTCTCCTCATATAGATCTGTTTCATTTGTTTTTTTAAAGTCTGCTTCTTTCATCAATAATTCGACTTTAGTAACTATATCTGTATAATCACCCAAGGAGAAAACATTAATTTGCACATAATGTCCTTTTATTTCTTCGACATCTTCACTAAATTTTTCGTTTTGTCCTAGATACTGTAGATAAGTTATATAAGTTGTTTCATCTTCATCATAAATTTGAAATCTGATTGGAACATTAATAGTTTTAAGAGTTTCTTCTATAAAATCATTTATATTTATCATAAACCCAAACCTTCTTTTAATGTTGCAGTCATAATTTCTTTTATTTTATTTCTGTTTTTTTCTAATGCGAGTTGTAAAAATGGTCTAGTGGCTTGATTAGATGCACCCCATTCTATAAATTTACCATAAAATATTTCTGATACATCTTCTTTCGCAATTCCAATTTCTATGTATTTTTCACCGTTCTTAGTTTTAATTTTACCTATTTTTAAACCATCTCTTAATTTACCACTTCTATCAGAAAATACACTTGTACTCTTAGCATCCTCTAAAACTGGGACAGCAGAAGCTTCAAGTGCGGTTTTAGTTATAACATTAGATACTTTATTACTCATGTTTTCAAGTTTTGCGAGTAACTCGTCCATTCCTTCAACTTCAATTCCTGCCATTATCCCACCTCCAAAGTTTTAATTTTAATCCATACATGCTGATATTTTATATCGTCAACAAACGTTATATTAAATGTTCTGTCTTTCCAAAATATTCTATATTTCTTTGTGCTACCTTTTTCCAATAAGATTTCTAAAGCATTTGAATATCTTACAACAAATTCTACTGTATTTTCTGCTTGAACAGACATTGCAGAATAGAACTCAGAACCATATAAATTATTCATACTTGCCCAAACTGGTTTGTAAGTATCCCACGTTTTTGTTACAAATCCATTTTTAGTTGTTGAGGTATATTCTTGTATTATTATCCTTTTATTCAAATTATTTATATCTATACTAAAATCATTCATATAATAACATCTTCATAATTACTTAATTTATCTAAAATACTAATTACAATTCTATCTGCTTTAGTATTTGTAGAAATTATTGTTGTTTTATTCTCATGCATATCTGCAATTAATTTTCTTTGCAATAATCCTGCTAATTTAACTGCTTTTAAATCTTGTTTATAATTCTCACCAACCATAAAATCAATATAAATTAGACTTACATCTATCAAATCCTGTAAATATTCGTCTTCTTCATCACCATCAATTTTAAGATATGTTTTGATAAATTCTAAATCCATACCACCACCAATCCTTTCTTAAATTAAAATAGGGCAGACTAGCCACCCCCCTTTTAATTAAAATTCTATTTTCTTTAATGATCTAATTGAACCCTTTGTTACATCAAATCTTTTAAGTATTCTTAGTTTAACTGTATCAGTATTAAATCCTGCTTCTGTTGATTTTGCTACTGTAAATTGGTTTCTATCAAAGTATTTAACTGCTTCTTTAAAGTTACCAACATAGTAAACTTGTGTTTTTCCTTCTGCTATTGGAAGTAAAGTATCTTCTACTACATAAATTGGATGACCATAGTAGTATTCTTGTGTACCAACCATAGTAATTAAATCTAGTTTCTTACCTGAAGTTAAATCTTTTTGAGCTTTTATATGACAATATCCAGTTACATTTGTAATAGTAGCTAAATTTGCTTTTACACTTGGCAATGCACTATCAATTGCAGTATCTATATCCTCATATCCTGTTGCAACTACTGCTACTGCATTAGTTTTAACTACGTTAAGAATCTTTGCATTTTCGTTAGATACACTGATTTCAACAAAATTCTCCCTGATAAGTGACTCAATTTCAACTTCGGCATCATCCACACTTTCAGAAGTTAATTCTTGGATTAAACCAACTTTAGAGCATTTAAATTTAAGGTCTGTAGAAACTAACTTACCATCAATTATTGCATCACCTTCAACTACTGTAAGTAAAGCATTTTGTCCACTAATATCTACAACTGGAATCGAACCTTCATTTTTTACAACGGGAATAACAGCACATATTCCTTTTAGTGAACCATATCCTGTACTTAATTTTATTACGTCCATTATAAGTTGTTTTGGAATTAATACAGCATTATCAGATGACATTATTGCTGATCTTTCTTCTGGAGTTAATTCTTTTCCCATTAATTGTTTTGTTATTGCTCTCATTTCGTTTACTTTTTCCATTTTTACAACACCATCCTTTTTATTTTTGCTTTGGTCTAATATGTCTCTCTTTTCTTCTTCACCTAATTCAATTTGTAATTTAAGTGCTTTCTCTAAATTTCTAACCTCTTCCATTTTTGTTCCTGCTAATGTAACATCTGATTCTAATAGAGTTCTAACCTCTACTTTCATTTCACCAATTTTTGCTCTCATTTCTGTAATATTCATTTATAAAAACCTCACTTTATAATTTATTTTTTGTGTGATACTGTTTTTGAGCATAAAAATAAGACTACCTATCATTTCAGTAATCTTAAAGTTCTAACTCTATTAATAATTTTGCTTTTAAATTTTCTTGTTTTGATTTTAATAATCTTATTTCTTCGTCTTTGGTTTTAGATTCCTCAAACTTTGTAAAACTTCTACAACTTGCTTGACTATCAAGATAAGCAGGAAATGGCGTTAATGTACACTCTATCAACTCAATTTCTTTAATTATTCTCAAGTCTATCCCCTCAGTTGTCGTTACCCAAGAATCATCTATAACATAGAATCCAAAACTACATCCATCTATAGAACCTTCTTGTACTAATTCATATAAATCATTAGCATAAGATATTTTGTCATTTATTCTTAATTCAAATGCTAATCCAACTTCATCAATAGATAATTTCAAACTATTTGCTCTAGTAGAACCTAATATTTTATCATCGTTATGGTTAAACATTGCAAATATGTTATGTCCATCTGCTAATGTTTTATCAAATGATCCTGTTGCTACTTCTTCATAGAATCCCATATACTGACTTCTTGCATTAAACTTATTTATGTATCCGGAAATTATCTTTTCACTAGAATCTGTTGCAACTCTAGTTTCTAATTTATTAACTATAATATTGCGAATTTCTTTTTCCAAATATCACACCTCTCTTTCTGTATTATTTTTATTTCATGACTTCACAAAATTAAACTGGTTTAACTTCTTGTGTTGTCAAGGGTACTAGTACTGGGTTTAATACCATGCTCAAAGGCATCATTCCAGAATGTAACAATAGTTCATCACCATTAATATCATCATCATATCCAAGTTTTCGTCTTGCTTCATTCGGTCTTGTGATTCCATTTTGTACTTGAGATATTAAAATAGCTGTAAGAGTTTTAGAATCTTGCTTAAATAAATAAGTAGTATCAGACTCTAAATAGTAACCATTTTTACGGTCAGTTTCAGTCAATAATTTATAATTACCTTCTTGTTCAATAGAAGTAAATTCCACTTGCAATGTATCATTCAAAAAACTTAAAGTAGCTTGTTCCATTGCATTGTTGTTATATCCGTCTAATATTCCTGCCATATATAATGGAACTCCAAAACTTGTAAATGTATCAACTGTTCCCATTTTGCGTAATACAGAAAATTCTGCGTCCGTTAATGATAAATTTAATGGTTGCACAGAATATCCTGCTGGTACCGTTAGAATACGACCTTTAGAACTATACATTCTATTAAATTTTTCTTGTGTTTTTCTTAATTCTTTTTCATCTTTTATATCACTCGTGAGCTGAACTACTGCTTTACTTGTTAATCCATTGCTGAATAATTCTTTTTGATAATTTTTAGCAGAAATATTAGTATCTAACGTTGTTTTAAGACTCTTTCTAACGCACATACTTGTCATTCCATCAAGTGTAAATCCTTTAAAGTGTAATATATCCTCATATCTTGCAGTATATTATTGTCCATCTTTACCACATGTATATGTTACAACTATTGGCATAACAACTTTTTTTGTTTTTAATAAACCTACATCGTCAATTAGAATTTCAATTATATTTATTGGATATAAACCAGTTATTTGTCCTCTAATATTCCTTACTATTAAACTAGCACTATCTCCATTATGTTGTCTTGTGGCTTCCATACTTTTAAAGAAATCTACGGCACTCATATACGGATTTGGACGATTCTTTAATATATCAAATAAAGGGTGTTCCTTTGCAATTCTCTCGCCATTTTCAGTATGTTGCTTAACTAATAGTGGCACTTTTGCAACATCTGAAGATATTATTTTTATACACTTGAAATAGTCACTTTCTTGGAAGCAACTTGAAAACATTGTTGTGTCATATCCTTTTTCAAAACTATATACATCTTTCCAATCATTTACATCTACAGCATCTCTATTTTCTAGTTTGTCGAATATCATTTTTCACATCACCTCCTCACCTTAGTTAACTTATATATAAAAATACTATATACAATTAAAATCAATCCTAAGAAATACATTCCTAAAAAGAAATTTAAGAGGAAATTAGTAAAAACAATAATAAACGTTCCTATTAAAAATACTAATTCCATTTCAAATGTGCTTTTATTTGTTATCTTTTTAATACTTTTGATAAACTTATTTATATTATTTTTAAGTTTCTTTTTCAAACTCTCATCTCCTCTACCAATCCATCTTATCTAGCTCATCTATTGCATTATATGGTGCTTCTTCAATTAGATAAATTTGGCTATATGCAAATATACTACTCATAAGCATATCAATTCTTTGTTTATTTTTATTTTCTTTAGCCAGTAATATGTCTTCTGTAACTTTGGCTCTAACCTCTACAGCATTACTTACACAAAAATCTAGTAGTTTATTTTCTTGATAAATTATTTCATTATTATAAACAGAATCTCTAAAGGCTTTAATACTTGGACTTAAACTTGTGTATGTTTGCTTCAACAAAACAACCTCATAATCATTACTTAAATTATTCATCATCTGCAATGCATTAAAAGGATCACTTACTATACAAGCTATTTTACAATTATAGAGAGTTTCAATACTTCTTATGTATTCTTCTATCCTTATATAATTTGCAATTCTACCTTCCATCAATTCACAATATCCTACATCTTCATAGGAATAATAATCAATTTTCTCTCTACGTTCTGCTAATGTCTCTTTGGGTAAAAATCCTTTACTTACTAAATAATATTTTCCTTTTTCCTTGTACATAATTGAAATTGCATTTAAATCTAAGCTAATTGCAAAATCTCCTCCTACAGTTACTTCTTTTCCATGTAAATCTATCTTAGGAACACTTAACTTCTTCCATGTTTTAACATCTAAATATGTATTTTCGGCATCACCTTGTAGAAAATTATTCATATCCTTGGTTAAATATTCAATCTTTTCTGTTGATTTAACTAATGCTCTCTTCCTATTTTCTCTTATGATTTCATAGTTTTCTTCTATTCTTAAAGGATTTGATTGATATATCCCTGTGTCATCCCATAGATGTTCCTCTTCTGCATAATATAATAGAGCAAATTGTCTATCATCCTCATAGACTCCATCAAATACTTTCCTAATATAATCAATATCCTCTTCCATAATAGAATTAGTTATTGCATATGCGGTTGTTGTACGAAACACAATTGGATTAATTACATTCTTTTGTCCACCACGCATAGCATTAAAGTTATCTGCATTTTGGAAATTACCATGCTCATCTGAACATACTGCAGATGGTCTTACTGAATTGTTCTTTCCTGCTTCACTTGTTCTTGGTTTATAAAAACTATGAGTTAATTTACAAATAATACTTCCTGTAAATGTTTTACTTATTTTAAAGTGTCTAATTAAACTAGGACTTGCTTCTAATATTTGTCCCATTGATTTTCTTATCTCAGCTGATAATTCTTTAGTTAAACATATAGAATAAAATTCTGAATAATTTGGTTCTGTCAGCATTAGCAATATATATATTATTCCTACGATTGCTGTCTTCGCATTTTTTCTACTTATAAATAATGTAATATCATTATGCATAAATTTATCAGAGTTATTTTTAAATCTAAATAAAAAAACACCAATCAATAAAAAACATTGAAAGGGTGCTAGGTTTTCCAATACTGGTTGTCCTGCTACAAAGCCAGTAGCAAAATTTAATAACTTTAAAAGATTATCTATTACTTCTAATTTATCTTCATCAGCATAATATTTAAATTCTTCTTTAAATTGATTTACTTCATAATCTTCAAGAAATATTTCACATTGTCTCACAACTTCTTTGGTTGTAATTTCTTTACCACTTACAACATCTTTCGCATATTGTAACCCTTGTTCTAATAAAATCATTTATTATCGCCACCCTTGAGTGCCTGTAAGACCTTATCATTTTTATCTGTTTCACTATTGATATTAAGTATTGATAAACTTGCTCTGTCCCTTGGAGATAAGCCAATCTTCTGTGAAAATGTATTAAATATATCCACATATTTTTTGTATGTTCCAACACCTTTATTTTCATTCCCATCAATAAACAATCCATTTTTATTAATTTCCTTTTGACATAATTGCATCTTATCTAAAGACTCTGCAATAATAGTTACACAATATGTATCTCCTCCATTTAAAAATCCACTAGGTAAAATTTCTATTATTTTCTTATAGAACTTTTTACCAGTTGTAGATAATGAAGTTGGTGGTTTAATTTCAATTACAGTATTACCTTTTAATGCTTCCTCAGTTTCCATTCTTTTCTGTATATCTTCTGGATTACTATGTTTTGTTTGCAGTTCAATTGGTTTAATATTTGCCATTTTGCTCACCTCCAATTCGTTATTTCTTATTATTTTATTACTTATTATGTTAAAAACTTGAAAAGGGACTATTTTTTTATTGAATCTTCACCAACGACTTTCTGTAGTTCCAACCCAACCTTTTTCTAGGGGGATACTCTCTCTTTTTTAAATTATGAAAACAAACGTTCTTATTTATTTATTTATTTGTTTTATGTATATATGCTATACCTCAACCCTCTATATATAATTCTCTTCATACTCTTCAATCATATCTTCTAATATATTTATTATTTTTTGTTCTTCTTTCTTACTAACATTCATATCTCTATGTACACAAGCATGATGAGTGGCACACAAGGTCACAAGGTTATCATCACATAGTCTCATACTCCAATAGTCTTCAGTCGTATGGATGTGGTGAACATAGTCAGAAGGTATAACAACATCATCTTCAATCAGACACATGATACACAGGTTGTTGAACTTCCTTCTTATCTTATTCCTACACCTTAACCACACATCCTTTGAGTAGAACACTTGTCTCTTCTTTAGTTCTTTATCTTCATTCCTTTTAGCTTTATACTCTTTGTTCCTTTTGTTATCTCTCTCTACCTCACACGCACACAACGTCCCATACTGTACCTTGCCATTACATATGGTGCATGTATACAACATACCCTCACCTCCATATACATACCAACTGTACTATCATAATCATACACTATATTATATAATTACTATCACATTACTACACTCATACACTCATAAAAAAATAAGGTACAGATATATCCACGCACAAAAATAGAGCCTATCACTAGACTCTTCCATATGCTTATACTACTATTTATTTCTCTATAATATTCCCTGTTAACTCTGTAAATCCTATATCATTCTTACCATTTAACTTACCATATACCAATACTTTATTACCTTTAGCAATATTAACCTTATTAATATTTATTATTGAATACATTCCTACTCCCTTATCTTCTTTAGTCGTTACTGTAAATAAAGGCAATGTAGTATTTGTATTATCAACATTTGTTATTGTTCCTTCAATTAAATATGATTTACCAACAAATTCAGTCTCGTGTCCATTGAGTTTTATAAAGTCAGCCTTTACAGATTCTTTTTTTATTTTAGCATTAAGTTGTGTTTGCGTAAGTGCTACTTTGGGTACAACTAAATCTGGTTTTTCAACAGATTTTGTAATAGAAGATTTACTTCCACATCCAACAAAAGATAATACTAATGCCAAAGCACACATACATATACTTATTTTTCTATATAATCTCATCATGATTCCCCCTATTTACTTCATAGTAATATTATACCATCTGTCATCATTCAAAAAAAGGGGTAAATAAATTATTTATTCTTTCACAACACAAAAGCCTATTTCTAAGCTTCAGTGTCGTTTTATAATATTTTATTTTCTTCAATTTACTTTTTTTACTACAATCTAAATCTTAGTAATTTCATTTTTTTATTCCAACTCATTTTCAATTTTTTGAAGGATACTTAAACATATATTATTATAACTTTTAATTGTTTTTTCTTCTAAACTGTCTATTAAAGCAGTAAACATTTGACTAATAATAAATAATGCAACAAATACAAGTATTGTAAATAATTTGCTAAATTCCAATGTGTTTTTTAATGCTAATGCCACAAAAGCGCTAATAAATGCACCTACAGAACTTGAAACATCTACTCTAATACAGTTATTAATATTATCTTGTGCTTTAACTCTTTCATTAAATAGTTTGTTTTTATCTACCTTAATCATATCACTATACTTAGATTCAATATCTTTAATTAAAGTATCATAACTATCTGCACTATAATCTTTAATTTTAACATTAAATTGTTTAGCAAATAATTTACTATATTTTTTCATTCTTCTTTTTTCAGTTTTATTTATGCTTTCTATTGGGTCTTCAATTGACTCACAATTAGTTTCAATAGCAGATGCTACTTCTTGTTCAGAAATATTATTTATATTACTTATTTTACTTTCAGATATTTCTTTTACTATATCATCTAAAACTTGTAAAATAGTAATATACACATAATTTTCTTTTGCTCTTTGCATTGAAAGAACAAATTGACTAAGCATTACTATGCTAATAAAACACACAAAGATAATTAAGCCTGCTTGTCCTTGTTCCTGATAAAAGGTTGCCTCAGCTACAAAAGCAACTACGGCCAACGGAGTAACAACTCCATTTATTGTCGTTTGAATTTCCTTGCTTTTTTCAAGTAACCCTTCAACTTTTATTTTCTCATATTTAATATTCTCATATATTTTCACATATTCACTTTCCACATATTTCTTATTTAATTCTATTCCTAATTTTTTAGTATAAGCTTCTTTTATAAAATCATAATTTTCACCATACTCATTATCTTTTTTATGTTTGAGTCTGTATTTATTGAAAAATGAATTATACTTGTTTCTTCTCACATTTATCACCCCACAACCATAATTCGCCATTAAATGGTGAAATCCTCTAATTACTCCTATAAAATAAAAAAGCACCCACGCTCTGGATGCTCTTAATACTTATTAAATTAATCATTATTTTGTACATCCGATGCAATTTCTGATTCAGCCAACTCATTTTTCAACTCATTCATTAAACAACATTTATAACTAAAAAAATCCTTATTATTATAATTTTTATTTGGGTAAATTAAATGATGATAATCAACAAAAAATAAAGTCATAACATTTCCATTGCGTGACCCGATAAACCTCATGCCATTCGGGTATGATAATTGCCACAAATCTGCATCTGCGACTAAATTTTTCACTATAGTATCCACCTTTATAGTTGACTGGGCTTGACAACTAATTAATTCTTTTAATATCTTTTTAACGATGTCTATTTTATCTTGGTCTTTTATTTCATGTGTATGAGTTTCCTTTTTCCTGGATCTCATATCATTAAATGTATTTTCAGAAAAATACTTTAACACCTGATTAAATATTTTTTGATAATTATCAAAAATATCATTTTTGCTTCTTAAATAATTTGTAAAAACACCTTTAACAGCACATGAATATAATGAGAATGGATTAGAAAAATCAACTACTATATTGCCCTTATATTCATCAGGTTTCATTTCTTCAATAATACTATTAGGTTTAGAACTTTCACGTATTTTCATCTTATTTTTATGCATTAATTATGCCTCGAGTTTTCTTACATAATAATTAAATATTACCTTATCACTAATCTCTTCACAACACCAGTCATTAGATGAACACTTGGCAATTTCTCTAGTCTTTTTCCATGGTTCATGTTGATGGGTTATGCTCTCTAATTGATTTGCATTATATTTTCCATATATACCCCATATTTGTTCCAATACATCCAAATCATCCTCTGTAAAATCAATAAGCTCACCTTCATATTTGCCTATGTTGTTAGCACCAAACTTTTTATAATCACTGTAAATTTGTGGGCAAACAGGCCCATGTATCCATGCTTCAAAGGATTCATCAAAAAGCTTTGTTTCTATTTTTTCACTATTATTCATCATAGCTAAATACCATGAATATGCAAAATATAATAATTTTTGTATCTTTTTCGGTGTTATTTTATCACTCTTAGATAAAAAATAATTTGCTATATCCTGAACTTCATACCTAATTTCCATTTTAACACCTCCAATTTTATTATTACTTATATTATAATCACAATCAATACCTTTGAATCAATAATTCTAATTAAACTTAATTTTGCTGAAACACTCAATTCTACATTTTATTAAAAAGCATACATGGAACAAATGTTTTGTATATTTCAATACTACATTTTATTTATATCAAAGTCAATAAACATATATATTAATTTTCCATTTAAGAAAGATCACTGTTACTTATTCATACTTACTAAATTTATGTCTCTGCTGAAGATTAAGAGTATCTTAATAACCATAAGTCTAATTAATAAATAGAGTGTAATAAAAAGTTTACACTCTATTTTATGTATTATTTTACAATTATGTTTTTATGTGTTATGATAGCTATAATAATTATAAAGCTTACGATAATATACTAGCGTTATTATCAACGAATGAAGGTACTAGAATACTTTCATTTTTTTCTATATTAACATTTGACCATAATAGTCCCGTCTTAATTTTACTTATTAATGAAGAATCACAACCATATTCCGCCGCAATGTCTTTATTTTTCATTTTACCTTCTGCTAATAACATTTTTATTTCTATAACTTTTACTTTATTTAATATTCTTTTATATTCCTTTGAACAAACCGCTGGATATTTATTTAAAACAACCACACCTTCTAGTTTTCTATAGAAATCCATGTAATCATTTTCTAAATCCCTCGCTTCCTTTGCACTCAAACATACTTGTAATATTTCCATTTTTACGATATTTGTTCTATCGTATACTTTTTGTAATTCCTTACAATGATGTACACCTCTGCGTAATTTACTTGGATTCCCTACTATTCTATCTCCTAAAACACCACTTGCAATCAGCACGTAATTTATATCCCCTTCTACTACATGTGTTGCATATACTCCTTGCGATTCTCTTAATTCTTTTTTCATTAAAAACACCATCCCAAACCGTTGAAAGCCTCTAACCTTTCTAGTCCTCACTGTAATTAAATTTATTTAATAGTGCTTACTTCTCACTTCAGCACAAAATTTCTCTGTCATCTATGTAATTAATTAACCTTGTTACGTTCTAAATAACACATTTTTGCTACTGAATCTTCATGTTTATCAAAAAAATCCATAAATAAAAGACAAGTTCCTAAATCGGTGAACCTGCCTTTATTACTTTTAATTATATGTAGTTTTTCTTTAAATGAATTATATGGATAAACTTCTAAATTACACATCCTCACACATCTCACACATAATTTTTTCATTTTGAAGTAATCCTGTTCTAACACACATTCCAATTTTCCCTGAATTCATTAGTAAATTACTATAGAAACTTTCTTCTTTGTCAATTTCATCAGCATTAAGCTCAAATAAATCAATAAAATCTTCAAATTCCACAAACTCTTCTATAACAGAAAATGTCTCAATTATTTCTTTATTTAAATAACAACATTGATTTTTAACATAATCTGATCTAACCTCATATTTCGTTCTCATTAAATATAATTCATCTAATACAAGTTCATAATGTTTATTTTGTATTTTTGTATTTACTCCTGCTATTAATTTCTTATAACAATACATTTCGTCAAAGAGTTTATTCGCCTGTTCCTGAATTGTACCCTTAGTTTCAATTTCTACCAAAGCCTCTAATATATCCATAATTATCTACCTCCCAGTTTTATAGTTGATCTAGTTGGTCTACTTCCTAAAATTCTGCTATTTGTAACAATATTAATTTTCTTATCTTTATTTTCCAATTTATCCAATCTCTCATTTATTTCATCTAATATTTTAATAATCTTATCTAATTTCATTTCTAACATATTAAACACCTTCCTTATCAATAACCGTCATAAAATCATAATCAAGTTCGATCATACATATTTCACAATCTGTTTTGATTATTATAGTGTTAAATTTAGGATAATACTCAAAACTAAATACATCTACTAAATCAATTGAATTATCTTCGCAATATATACAATTAGTATCTGTAAAAATTTCTTGACAGCCATTTTCTATCAATAAATTATGTATAAATATTTCTAATTCTGTGGCTCTAAAAGGTTCACAATCATCCTCAAAATACTTATCAACAAATTCTTCTTCGTACTCTTGTACGTCTTTATCTTCCTCATATGCCACAATCATTTTTCTGTAACTGCACATATCTCTATTCATTATTTTTAGTGCAATATATTCATTACAATATTCCGTATTTACACATTCTACTAATCTTTTCTCAATATTTTTCTTAACCGCCATCGCTACTACTCCAATTTCATTTAATTCCATTTGATATTTTTCCATTACTAATCACTTCTCCTCTAATTTATATTATTTTATTTGACATATAAAAAAGAGTAAGTGGCGATTATTCCTCGCAATTCCTACTCAATTGTTAATAGTGATATTGACTACTTATTTCTTGGACGTAATAAAAGTAGCTTAAATTAATAAACTACTTTAAATCTGCTTGCTACATTTTATAACAATACTTCCATAAAACGAGGGCATAAGGGGTAGAACCCCGTTGTCCCAATATACTCAGATAAGTTTTATTTTCTATATTTGTAAATTATTATTTACTCTTATACAGTATTAAGTTGAGCCAAGCTCAAGTCCTATATCGGACGGATAATCGCCAAAAAGGCGATACCCTATATTTTTAATTTTATTAATATTATATTGAGTATTCCACTATAGAGGTAAGGGGCAGATAATTTCCCCTTAAAAGAGTGGGAGAAATTATTTCTGCTTTGCCCCCTCTTGCTACGCAATTCACCCTTAAGCCATGATATTATTTTATTTTTTCTTTTTTTAAAACTTTAATAAATTTAATTATTTTTTTATTACTTTTTTTCTAACCAGTTTTACTAATCAATCTATATAATTAGAAAAAAAGTAAAACTGGTTATTTATATTATTTTAGTTATTATTATGTATCTTTTACTCTTCATTTCACCTTTAGTTTCTTGTTTAGTTGGACTAACTCCATATTCTAAATTTAGTTGAATTCTTAATATAGTTTCTATTGTAGAGGGTTTAAGTTTCTTAGTTCTATAATCTATTCCATCACCTATAGTTATCAATTCTTTTATTATTAAATCTGATAATTGTTGTTGCTCATCAGAAAATAATTTCTGTCCTAATATGCTTTCTATGTAATTTTCTAAATTTTGAACCTCATCTACTAATATTACATTTTCAATATAATTATCCTCTGTAAAAGTTTTAGTTAATCCTAGCCAAAATAATTGTATACACACGAAAGTAAATTTACCTACCATATTAAAATTGTCTAGTATTTTTTTAAATGCAATAGTATCTAGTTCTAACCTTTTATCTCCTATTAAATTTAATCCCCATTCTTTAGTTATATTATCTCTATAGAATAAGTCATTCATTTCTCCGATTTTATCTAAAGAGTTATCATATTTAAAATTAAATTCGTTAATATGATCTTCAAATAAATCAACTTCAATTCTTTTATCTATACAACCTTTTAATTTATTTGTAAAACTTTTCTTATACCTAGTGGCAATATATAAATTAATTTGTTGGGCATCTTCAATGTCTACTCTTTTACGTCCTAACATTTGTATAAAAGTTATTTTGTCCCATGCCATAATAACAATATTAGTTAGTTTAATATCATCAATATTAATTCCATTATCTAAAGCTTTTGTTGCACATAGAATTTTACATTCAAATCTACTATTAGTAATTATATTATTGAGTTCATCCGTTTTATCTCCAGCTTTTACAATTGAGCATATTTCTTTACCAAACTCTTCTTGTATATCTGTAGCATCCTTTAATTTTGTAACGAATATTAACCATTTCTCATCAGTTTTATCATTTTTAATTGTCGCAATTATATCTTTTATACTCATAAAATATTTAACATTAACATAACTATAATCTATTCCAGTAGTATATTCCCATAATGTAGGTTTCTTTCCCAAATATCCTTCTACCACATTTGCTATAGGCTCCTTTAGTTCATCCATTGTAGCAGAAATTAATATCTTAATAGATTTACGATTCTTTTCAAGTATTAATTTCTGATATGCTAGTCTACAAAGATTATTAAATCCACCATCTGCAAGGAGAAAATGTACTTCATCCATTACAATATAATCATAATGTACTTCATCATATTGTTTACCTATGTTATATTTCTTTTTTAATTCACTCTTTTGTATAGCATGGTAACTGCAAATTGTTATATTAGCAATTTCAGTAATTTTGTCTAGTTCATCTACATCAAGAATTTTATTACCTTTATATAATATGTATTCACCTTTTTCACTCTTTAAATATGGGACTGGTCTATTAAGTTGTTCTAATAAATCTACTTTTAGTTGTCTTTTTAAATTAGTTCTATTACATATGTACAGTAACCTCTCATAATCTTTCATGTGAGGTATTAAAATTTTCTTAATAAAATATGTCTTACCTGTACCAGTTTGAGCAAGTAATTTAGCAACGTCACCTTTTCTCCACTTCTTATATTCATCGCCTATTTCTTCAGCAACCCATTTTAAATTTAATTTATTCATTATTAATTGACTCCTCTCTTATTACATATTATTAGTTTCTAATTGAAGTTCTTAATTCAAATAATCCATTCATAGCTTTTCTAAAATCCTCACCGTCAACAAATCCATAAATTGTTTTCCCTGAATCTCCTGTGTAACGATAAAATTTGAACCCGATGAAATTTAACGCTTCAGCTAATGTTTTTTTCTCAATATTGTAATATTTTTTATTCTCCATTAATATTGCCACCTTTCTTAATTGTGTAATTATTTTTTAATCTCTGTTAACTCCATAATCTTTTAATTAATACGTTCGTAATTTTCACTTCTATTTCCACAAAACGTGGTGCAAGGGGTGGAACCCCGAACACCCTATAATGAAATACATACTCCAAATGTATTTTCAGTAATATGTTTAGTGCCATCTTTCTTTAACATAAATCCCTTAACTTCTACTATTTCTCTACCTTCTACTATTTCTTTAAATTCTGGGAATGTTTCTAACTTAGTTATATCTAAATAATAAAATCCATTTTTAGTTAATCCATCTTCAATACACTCAACTAAATTAGCATCTATATTTTTGAATCTTACTTCTGCTGCTAACTTATATCTAACTAGATCATTCATCGATAATTTTTCTATAACTGTATCGGATAAATTGACCTGTTTCTCTAATCTTTTATAAGTGTTATACATATATTCAATATCGCCAGTTTCATCTTTAACATAACAATATTTAAGGCTTGGACTAATATTATCTACATTAATTAATGCACTCATAAAAAAGTTAATAATAAATCTTTCTGAAACGTTATCTAATTTACTTAAAGCTATAGCTACACTATATATATCATTATTCACTATTATTTTATTAGCTTTTAATGTGAAATCTGCATCAATGACATCTAAACCTTTATAATATTTTTTATTATTAATGCTATATCCTTTCTTTATATCTTCCATGTCTTTTTTCCATCGAGCATCAGCATATTTATCTGAAACATTTTCATAAGCTTCGTAATGCTCTGCTTCTTTTCTTTTAATTATCTTATTAGCTTTATCTAAAATCACTTTATTTTTAGCCAAATCAATTTTATATAAATTAAACATTTCACTTATTTCATCCCAAGCCTTTTCCGCATTTTCTTTAATATAATTTTCATTTACTAATTGTTTTTGTAATAATTTCGCATTATCACTAAAATCTTTCCTTCTATTTACAATAGTATCTAATAATTCTTCTTGGACTCTATCTCCAAATTTATCCAAAAGAGAATTTATTGAATATGCATAGTCTTTTCCCCTAACATTCTCTAATCTTTTGGCGTATTGCAAGAAATTAGCTTTTCGAGGATAATCCTCTTTTATAAACTTTGTATACTGTTCTACATATATTACATTCATAGTCTTAGGGGAATCTATTACTAAACTACTAACATATAAAAGTGAATAAATCTCTTTTTCATTGTTATAAAAATTTTGTTTTATTTCTTCCCTTAATATTTCATTATCTGCGTTGTTACTATAATTTAAAATACCTGTATCAATTAAATTAGTTTTTATAAAATGTTTAATTATCTCATATTGTTCATCTTCTGTTTTTTCTGCTAAATCAACTTCATTATGTTTTATTAATTTATCAGTAACTTCTTCCCAGCTATAAAATTTGTTTGTTTTACTTATAAATGTTTTTAATGATTGACTATTATTGTTGACACTTGCTCCCATAATTGCAACATCTCCTATCAAGTTTCCAGAAGGTGTATATGTAGCTTTAAACCTGCCCTCATCATCAAATTTACAAGGAACTTTCTTACCATCTGCAAGTGATATAAAGTATTTATTATCCTTCGGTATTACTACCGCATTTTTAACTATTTCATTATCTACCATTGTGCAAGAGTCCCCATCTTTATCTGCTGATCCCATCAAATTTAAAATATCTGATTTATCATTAAAATAAACAAGTTCCTCACTTTGGCATAACCAACTATCTAAAAATATGTTTCTAACAAAATTTACATTATGGATTTCTGAGTAAGCCATACATGGATTTCTAAATATTGTTCTCGTTTTTCCATCTTCTATAGAACTGCAATAAAACTCACCTTCTGCTAAGCCATTAGTACCCAATTCCCTATACATAGCAAAGTTCATATAACTTATTGGGTCTACTGCTATATAATTATATGTAGCTTTTAATGTAATTCTCCCCTTAGCCATATCTCTTATTTTCTTTTCTACAAGTTTGGCTAGATTCTTTTTAACGTAAGATAATTTTATGTTATCCTTATTTATGTTAATAAGTGCATTACTTTTATCTACAACATTAGTAATTTCCTTTAGATCATCAACTTCTTTTTCATTTTCTGAACATTGGTTATAAAATAAATTTATGTAATCAATGTTTGTTATAAATTCTCCAGGAGCAACATCTTTGTCAAACGGCTTTAAAACTTTCTTAAATAATCTAAAATCTTGCTCTGCTAAAATGTTATATTCTTCATTAGTTAAGGCTAACCCATTCATTAATTGATAATTCATACGTCTATATTGTTTTAATTTACTATTATGTTTATTGACTTTAGTTATATATAATTTATTTAATAAGTTGTATACATCCATAAATTTTTCTGTGTTGTATTTTTCTAATAAAGAAGTATACTCTTCCATATTTTCAAACATATCTACCAATTTAACCATTGATTCGTTAAGTAATAATGTGTTATCTGTAACATGTCTCCAATTTTTATACATATCTAATAATTCAAATTTATCATTAACTTTTCTACAGAAATCTGTATCTCCTGTTTTGTTATACATAACTTCTAAGTATTCTATAATATTAAATCTTGTAACCATACCCTTAATAGCTATACCAAACCCTCTAATAATTGCAAAATCCACATCATTTCTCCCTAGTGATTTTCCTATTGCATCCATAACCTTATGAGTAGCAACTCCTCCACCGTCGAATATATCCATTATATCTATTGCTTTTCCATCTTTATCTCTTTTATTTGTGTCAAAATTATAATCTACTAAATCATAATCTACACCAGTTTTCTCATTACCTTTATCTGTATATTCAACATCCTTAGGCTCTACCGTTTTATATGCTTTCTTCCAATCTAAATGTGCCTGAGGTAATATTATTATGTTAGGCATATCTATTTCACTTATTAATTCAGAAGTTGCTAATGAAATTCTTGATAATATTTTCTTATTGACATACATATCTTTAGTTTTATCTACTTTAGCAAATTTACCTAAAGAAATTATATTTTCAAACCATATATTAAAATCGATATCTGCTTTTACAAATATAACTTCACATTTACTTTTGCTAGTCCTATCTTGCTGTTTCATTCCGCCTACTGTAGCAAACCATGCTTTGTATAGTCTATTTTCCCATATTATTTCACAAATCCATTGTTCCTGCGCCTTTTCTTCATTACTTGGCAACATTACTTTTATAAATTCTGTAATCTGTTCATCATCTTTAAAATCATTTTTTCTATAGGTTTCCAATGACTTAATTAAGAAATTGTAAGTCCCGACTTTAACCGTATTAATATCCTCTAAGTTACAAACCTCATTTTCTTCATTAATATTTGACTGATTGATTTTCAATAATTTTACATGTTTCATTATCTACATCATTCCTTTCATAATTGATTTTTTATTTTATATAAGCATACCGTTTTCAAAAAACGTGGGGTAAGGACTGGAAGTCCGAACACCCTATATCATATTGATAGAGTTTAATTTTACTTTTTTAAATTCATTTTATATTTTCTACACTCAGCCCATGCTTAAAAGTGCGTTTTTCTTGACCAACTATAAATTTGATGCTATTATAGTTATAATAAATAATTATATAAGTACTTACCACTTTTTTTACATAGTCGATTGAAGTCGACCATGTATATAATTTTAATAATTGGATAAAGTATAAATATAGTTATCGATACATAATAAATGGATATAGTTTAATAAAGATGCAGGAATAGTGTCACCTATTCTCAATGATTTTTTTTGTTGCATTCTTATATTATTTTTTTTAGAATAAATTTTCAAGTCCTTTTTTAGGTTAATCAACATTTTTAAAAATAGGCACTATTTTATTTGATATATGAACTATTTCATAATCATCTTCTTCTCCCAAAATATCAAGTGTTCCGTCAGAAACCTCATAATTGTCTTCAAGTATTTCTCCTGCACCCTCACAAATCCAATCTTGAACTGCTGTACTTGAAGCTAACGTTTTTATCCAAACTGGAAATCCTACTTCTTCTACCATCTTATTAATTTGATCCTCTGTTCCGACTCTGTAAACTTCCTCTTTTACTAACATATACTGATACAATTTTTTAATACTCATTAATAATTCCCCCTGTTTTCTCATTTTATAATCCTTTAGTAATTGTTACTACAACTCGTTTATAGCCATCCTAAGGCACTCTAAGCTTATAGATATATTAGCTTGTCTACCTCTACTTACTAGTTGTAATCCTAATATTTATCACTCGTAATGTGTTAGGTGTGTTTTATATTTCATAAACTTTACCTTGCACCTGTTCTTTATCTCCTCTTATTTGAGGTTTAATCCATATCTTATTGCCACTTTTGTATGTTCTCCAATGACCCCTAACAGTCCACCCCAATATATGCCTTTCATATTCTCGTTTTTCTTCTTCAGTAGGTGGTTGAATATAGTCTGTATTAAATGTTATTATTGTTTGTTTCGTAAGCTTTACTTTTGGTTTTTTACCGCCTCTTTTATCCTTTTTAGATTGTGTTTTATGCGTATGAATCTTAGTTTGTTTGATAATATGTTCTTCGTTAAATGCTAAATATGAATAAATAAGAGATATAACTAATAAGTCTTGTGTTGCACAACTATTATAAAAGTTTAATCTATCAGCACTAATGTATGCATCCTTATTTATAAATTCAATATCTGTTATAGGTTTTTTTAATATTATTTTTTCTTTATTTCTTTCAAAATCTATCTCAAATCCATATATATATTTAGGCTTAATATTACTGTCATTATCATAGCAATATATATTAAAATCATTACTGTTTTTATAAATTAAATTACTTTTATATAGAATTACTACTTCCTGAAATGGGTCTTTTATTTCTTTAAAATTTATTTTTAAATACTCAATATTAGTTGTATACCATTTACGTAAGTTTTCTATTTCTTTTTCTTCAATGCTAATTATATCTAACTTTTCTAAATGTGTTAATGTTAGCTCTTTCATCTTCATCCCCCAATTTTTGTTCATTTCCCTCATTCTCCTCTTTTTTATAATTAGCCTTGTACCTTTTTTCAAAAAAATAATAAGACTGATTCATATTCAATAAAAATTTTACAATAATTTAACCTACAAGCAACTTCTAATATCGCAATAGGAACACTACCCCTACAGAATATCGGCTTGATTTAAATTATTATATTAATTCTTAAAATCTATGTATCAATCTTATCTATTATAAATCTTACCCATTTGTCAGGTAAAGATTTGCTATTCAAATTATTATTTATTTCGTTTAATTTGTTTGTTTTGTTTCTACAATTTCTATAATAGCATATAATAATTTTCATTGCAACATATTTTTCTAATCTTTCCTTCATTTCTCACATTCTCCTTCTTCATTTTTATTATTTATTAAGGTTGCTACCCTTTAATAAGCTATAAATTCCAACATGGTAAACTTTATTTCATATGTTTTCGTTTCCCATAATTCCATTATACTATATTCGTATAATTTGTCAACTATTTCGTATATATTATTTTTATATTGAATATTTTGTACGAATAGTGTAATATATATATACGTGGAGGTGTTATTAATGATTAAAATGAAACTTCATTTGAAAATGGCTGAAAAAAGAATAACTCAATCTGAACTTTCAAATATAACTGGCATACGGCAACCTACTATATCTGCATATTATAACGATACATGGAAAACTATATCAAAAGAACATTTAGACACATTATGCGATTTTTTTAATTGCAAAATTGAAGATTTAATTGAACAAATACCTACTCTAAACAGACAAAGTACTATATATGATTATATTGAAGGCGATAAAAAAGACTAGCTTTTTAACGAGCCAGTCTTTTTACTATTTATGTCAATGTTTATTATTTTCTTTTATGATTTCCTTTATAAATATATGTATAATATATGCATATAGCAAATCAAATGCATTTTTTATTTTTAATGAACTTTCATATATTTCTGCTACTGCTAATTGACAATCATATTTCTGCATATCATATGATATAAAAGATGTAGATGCTAATATAATATCATTTCTAAATATACCATCTTTCCTCATCTTCTTATAAATATTGTATATTAAGTCATCACTATCATAATCATTTCTATTATTTAATTCACCTCTCCAAAACACATCTTCATTTTTTTCTCGTCCTAGTATGTCATTTAAAATCGATATTTCAATGTAATCCAAAGACATCTGTTCAAAGTCATTATATTCTCTTGAATAACCTTCAATTATCTTAATATTATTAAAATTTTCAACTTCATCAATCCACTTAAATCCCTTTTCTTTAATTTCTATGCCATTCTTAATCATTATAGATAAATATTCCAAATGCGTAATATAACAATCTTTATATTTCCATTTTTCATGCATTTTTATGATATTTCTATATTTATCGGGTATTTTATCCATGAGTATTCTTTCTGAATCCACGCTTCTCCAGTCCAATTTAACACTAGCATTTCCTCTATTTAGTGATTTCAATCCAAAATTATTAGTATAAGCATATTCTATATCTTTGCGCATAAAGCTAGGACACTTATAAACAGGTATATAAACTAAATCCTCTTCACTAAATTCATTATAAATTTCTTGTAACTTGTGGTTAGTATGATTACCTGCTCTTAAACGAGTAATATGCTGACCAAACCTTGTTTTTAAATTTCCTGCTTCACCAACATAACACCAATCAGTTGATGGACTATAAATTATATATACTCCACTATCTCCCTTCTTTATGCCCAAGTCTACGGTCAATCCTATTTTATCCTTAAATTCTTCTATCTTAAACCTTTTGTGTGGGTTATTCATAACTCGAATCACATCCTTTTTCTTTATTATACCTCTGATTTATCTTTAATTCGGCTTATACTAACATATAACTTTATAATTCGCAATAAGAGGCTATAATAATACAAAATGCTCTTATTTACTCCCGTTTTGTATCTTTTTAGTTTCAATCCATTTTTAATTGTTCTGATAAATTTGCTTGTGATTTAGTTAGAACGAAATAATTTCGTTCTAGCTTTTTTATATACCAGTCTGTACCCCAAACACGTGACCTCATATTGACACTAGAATCAATATAAAAATTATTAGGTATAAATATATAGCGTTAATTTTCTATCACCTTAGAAATGATTTTACAGTGTTCCAGATGATTATTTCATAATATAGTTGTGCATGATGGACAACTATTATACCTCTACAACAGTATTCAAACCTCTATATTTGACTTGTAAGACACTTTAGGGATTAATAGATAATGTTGTTAGTTAGATTATAGTGTGTGCGTAGGGAACACATCCCCATATTGGAATATATATTATCACTAATATTATATAGTAATGATGGGTAAAAAAAATAATGAGCTTATCAATTCTGCTCATTATTTGTAATTATTCATTTTTTAATTAATCCATTATTTATATAGCCCATCATCATCAATATTACAGCTATAAGAATAGATAGCACTGCCGTAGTAAAAAATCTACTTGGTATTATATAACTCAATCCACTCAACAGAAAAATTATAATTACTGAAATGTTTTTGAGTTTATTTCTTCGTTCTTTGCTTTTTATTCTCTTATTAATATTATCTACAGGAGAAAAAATATAAACAAGTAAAATAGAACTAATTAATACTACTATTGAAGTGAGAATATTTATTGTTATATATTTACCAATAAAAATTATTACGCAGAAAGTTAGAAAACTGATAAAAAAACATCCCCAATAAGTCTTTGCATGGAACCCACCTGAAAACAATCTTATTGGACAGAAAAACATAAATGCAACCATGTAATATTGTTGCAATGAAAACAAATGAAATATAATATAATACGGAATAATCTTAGTAACTTCATCAAAAAAACAGAGTAATCCATATTCCATTTTTTTTAATTCTAAGTCTGTAAATTGGGAATTTGTTTTTGAGATTTCTTTTACTATACAACAGATTAATTTATTCATTGTTCTATATCCTCTTACATCTTAAATTCCACTAGAAATTTGGTTTTTCCCGAAACACGTTCTACAGATATGTACCCATTATTATGCTCGACTAATTGTTTAGTAATATATAACCCAAACCCATGATCACCTTTTCCCTTAGTTTTTGTAGAATATCCCTTTTCAAAAATTTTGTTTATTATTTCTTTAGGAATATCATTTCCATTATTTGATATTTGAATGCAAAACTTGTTATCATCTAAGAAAGTGTTAATAGATATTTCTTTATTTTCATCCAACGCTTTTAACATTAATGCTTCAAATGCATTATCTATAATATTACTAATAATACTTATTAATTCGTCTTCCCTAATTTTCAACAAATTAAAGGATTCATCAATTATCACATTAAAATCTATTTTATTTTTCATTGCATAGTTATTTTTTATTGATAACAATCCATCGATATAATCATTTCCTGTATTTAGATATGTAAATGATGTATGAATTGTATCCGAAATTTTTGATACATATTCTTTTATTTTCTCAACAGCATTCGGTTTGTTTAAACAACATAATGCTTGTATAACATTGATATGGTTAGCATAATCATGTTTTTCTTGTCTGATGATGCTCATTATTTCTTCCATATTAGAAATTTGGTGCTTTTGAATTTTATATTTGTTATTTATATTTATCATTTTCTCTCTTTCTTTTAAGTATAGAACTGCAATTATTGAAAACACAAAAAATATGCTGTAAATTAACATATTATATATTTTATTACTCTTAATGTCTAATACACTAAAAATTAAAATGTATATAAATAGATTGAAGATACCAATTTGTATTAGAAATTCAGAGAAAAGAGATTTTTCCTCATTAAGCAATATATCTTTAAAATATACATCGAATTTTAAAAGTAATATAACAATCACTATTTGTAGGAATTTGCATAAAATAAGGAAGATAAATAAGTATTTATTAACTGCTAAAATTTGATTTAAATTCATTTTAAGTAAAAATATTTCAATGAACTGAACAAAAGTTTCTGTAGTGAAGATTATTGTAAAAAACAGAGAAAATATAATGGTAGATAAATAAAGACTTATTTTTGTAATCAATTTTAATAGTAGAATAGAAACCACTATATTAGTCAGTGTATGATACAAATTGTTTACATAAAATGTACTTAAAGAAGTAGCACAAACGTATAATATACAAAACAGTCCTGATTTTAATTTATTTGTTACTATATACTTTTTCTGGTTAGTTAAAGAGCTAAAAACTCCTAATAATAATAATAATGCTTCTAAAATATCAAGTATTATTTCTCTAGTCATGTCATATCTTCTCCTCAATAAAGTATTGACTCTTTTGAAGTATTGTGCTTATAGTATTTCCCCAAAAGAGCCAATATTTTTATAGCAAAAATTCGTCTGGACAATTAGGCTGATGCGAATTAATTAATGATGTTGGAACAATAGCTAGTGATCCAACAAATAATGCTACACATCCTATCATTTTCATAGTTTTATGAATAAGTTTTTTCAAAAGAAACCCTCCCTTTTAATAAAATTAATAATTTACATTATTAGAATAAATTATTTGTTAATAATTAAATATTCTACATAACTTTCCATATTCCTTCATAACTTAATAAATATTTACAAAAATAAATAATATTCATGTTAGATAAAAAGTTACATTATAGTTTTACGTTGATTTTATCAATTTCATCTAAATAATATTTAGCAATATACTTGTCCAATTTTTGACTTAATTTAATAACTTCGTCATTAATTAGACTATCCCTTTTAGATATTAAGTTTTCTAAACTCTTTCTAAGTAAATTAATCTTTTCATTCATATTATTCACCCATTTCATAAAATTTACTATATAATAATATTATTACATTTTAAAACTATATACAACATATATTTCTAAATTATACTATATTTAAATAAAAACCATTATAAATACTTAACCATTTATAATATTAGTTTACTCTATAACATATTAATTAAATTAGTTATTAGTTTGTAATTCTTTGGCTATAATGCTTGTCCTAACTCTATCATAATAGAAGTCCTATATTATATAACGTAAATGTCCTATCGTGTGATATAGCATTATATCTTACATGTTTTAATACGTGTCCATCAAAACGACACTTGTAATTACCTTTAATTAGTATTCATTATTTGCAATTTGTAGATTTTATCTCAATAAATATTAATTAAAAATAATTATAAGCACGACAAAAAGACCTACATATTTGTATGTCTAAATTTTTCCATAATTAATAAACCTAATTATCTTTTATTTTTTGAAGATAAGGGTTATAATAATTTTAGTTGGTGATTTATTTATATGTCCAAATTAACCTATATTAGAGTATAGATTAATAACTCTTTGGGGGAATCCTTATTTTAGGAAGCCCTTTTTTTTATTTTAATCCCATCCTAGTAACTTCTTCTCTAGTTCATCAAAATCATATTCCCGTTGCTCATAATCATTAAACGCACTTCGTTTTTTAGCATATTTAGGCTTAGTAAATTTACTTTTTAACTTATTAACTAACTTCTCAGTTTTTACTTGCATAGTTTTTTTAACAAGTGTATATAAATTACTTATACTTCCTCTACGTTTTGATATAATTAATCCTTTTTCCTTGAGTATTTTTAGATTTCTGCCTATAGTTTTAACACTCTTATTAAGTTTCTCAGCGAGATATTTAATGCTAGGATAACAAGTATCTTTTTCTCCATATGCCATTGACAGCATTAGATTATAAAGCCTATAAGCACTGTCTGGAAGGTCTGTATCTATTATCAAGTTGTTATCTATAATCGTATAATTAGTCATATTACTTACCCGCCTTACGCATATTTTCTAAAGGACTAAATGCTTGATAAGTTTTTCTAATATCATCATCAGTTAAATCTAAATATGCAGATTCCGTTATTTTTACAGAACTATGTCCTAATATTTGGGATAAAGTATAAATGCTCCCACCTGCCATAAGAAATCTTTTTGCAAAATTATTTCTTAATTGGTGAGGTGTAATATCCTTTAGTCCTATCCGTAATCCATAATCTTTTAATTTTTTTTCAAATGTTCGCATCATAACAATATTGCCTTTTGTGCTACAAAATAGTACATCCGATTCAACATATCTATCTTTGTACTGCAACCATCTTCTTAATTCCTTTTGCATAATCGGACTGAAATATACATATCTGCTTTTCCTACCTTTTGTATTTTCAGATTTTAATAATATTGCTCGATTATTTATATCTATATCCTCAACCTTAATTGCTAGACACTCGCTAATTCGCATACCACTATCGAGTAATAACATAACACAAATATAATCCCTGTATTCATGAAATTTAGTAGTATCTATATGCCTTAACAATTCTCCAAATTCTTTATCTGTTATAAATTGCTTAGGTTTTCTTTCATTTTTAAATTGTTTAATATTTTTTACTACGTCTTTTTTTATTACACCCTGCTCTTTTGAATAATTAAAAAACACTTTAATATTCCTAATATAATTATTTACTGTGGTAATAGATACTTGTTTTCCATAATCTCCTCGTGCTTCAGGAATATTACCTTTTAAAGTTTTTTTATCTATCACTACCGTATATTTACCTCTGTTTTTTATATATACAACATACTCCCTAATATCCTTTTCCGTAATTTTATTAACGTCTTCTATATTTTTTTCTTCTTGCAAATATTTAGAAAATAACCTAAGTGTTTGTTCATAACTCATCATTGTTTTTTGTGATAAAATTTTAGATTGACAATAATTCATAAATTCATCAATGATATACTCAATTTTTTGCATTAAAAAAAACCCCCTCTATTTCATCCATAAATAGAAAAGGTCTATTGATTATCTTTTAAGAACTTATACACTTTTTTTATACAATTAACCATATTTTTATGACGCTATTTGTACAGTTTATTGCTTTTCAATTACCTCTTAACCGTTTATATAAGCCATTTAACTAACCCTATTTTGTAATCTTAGCTTATCAGCAACCATTGCTATAAATTCGCTATTAGTTGGTTTACCTTTAGCATTATGAACGGTATAACCAAATATTTTGTTTATAGTTTCAACTTGACCACGTCCCCATGCTACTTCTATAGCATGTCTTATTGCTCTCTCCACCCTGCTAGCAGTAGTATTAAACTTTTTAGCAATAGATGGGTATAATTCCTTCGTAACTGCAGATAAAAGTTCAATATCATTTACTACCATAGTAATTGCTTCTCTTAAATACATATATCCCTTAATATGGGCTGGCACTCCAATTTCATGTATTATATTTGTTATTTCAGCTTCTAGATCCATAGGTTCATTCCGGTTGCTTTTCCTAGCTTCCGTTGTATCAATAAAAGAAATTGATTTTTTACTATTATCACTAGAAATCGTATTGTTAAACATTTGCCTTATTCGTTTTGTGAAAACTTCCATATCAAAAGGTTTTACTACATAATAATCTGCTCCAAGCGCTATAGCCCTTTGTGTTATTTTATCTTGCCCCACTGCAGATAAAACTATTATTTTAGGTATTGGATTAAGATCCATACTGCCTAATCTTTCAAGTACCCCAAGACCATCTAAATGTGGCATTATTATATCCAATACTACTAGATCAGGTTTTCTCTCTTTTATTAGCTTAAGAGCCTCTATTCCATCTTTTGCAATACCTGTAACCATAATATCTCTTTGGCTTAGCAAATAATCATTTAAAATATTACAAAACTCTTTATTATCATCTGCAATAAGCACACTAATTCTTGGTTCTTCCATATTCTAACTCCCCTTTATAAATGAATTCCCATATCTTAACAAATATTAATTCGACAAAAGAATTACAATTCCTTCTTATATTAAAAAAAATATTACAAATAAATGATAAATTATCATTTATTTGTAATGTATAGGATAACATATGCTACTCTATATCTCATTATATCTATTTTACCTCTTTTTTTTAGATAATGCTAGTTATTTTGATAAAATGCCTGCATCTTTCAACATCCACTCAATGTATATACCATATCCAACGTCAGGTTTATTAATTAAAACATGAGTAACCGCTCCAACAATTTTATTGTTTTGAATTATTGGACTACCACTCATACCTTGCACTATGCCTCCTGTTTTCTCTAAAAGTCTAGGATCTGTAATTTTAATTATCATGCTTTTTGAGCCTGGTATATCTTGTGGCAATAGCTTTTGAATTTCTATTTTAAATAATTCCGGCTCATTACCATTAATAGTAGTTAAAATTTGTGCTTCGCCTTCTTTTATCTCATTTCTAAGACCTATTTTCATAGGTTTATTAAATTTATTATTTATAAGACTTTTAGTTCCATTACCAAATATACCACATTCTGTATTGTTTATTAATTGACCTTTTATTTTGTTTTCATCTATAAAAAGGCCTCTTAACTCTCCCGGTGTTCCTTTCGTACCTTTTTTTATAGAAACTATATTAGATGATATTATTACACCATTATTAATACTTAATATTGTTCCAGTATCAGAATCTGTAATTGGGTGACCTAAAGCTGCAAATTTGTTAGTTTTACTATCATATAATGTTAACGTCCCAACGCCCGCAGTAGAATCTCTTACCCATAACCCAATTTTTTGTTTACCATCTGTGGAATCAATAGTAGGTTTAACCTTTATATCAAAAAGCTTGGAACCATTTCTACGTTGTATTTTTAGTGTAAGCTCCGGATTTTTTTCTTTATTAACAAATCGACTTATATCCTCGGCGTGATTTATAACAATATTATTTATTTCTATAATACTATCTCCTATTTCTACACCGGCATTTGAAGCAGGACTCTGTGTTTTACCCTTAATACCATCAATATCAGATAAAGCCACTACTAAAACGCCCTTAGTATTTAGTTTAACACCAATTGGTTGCCCTCCTGGATAAACCATTATATCTTGATTTTCCGTTACAAAAGTTGATTTCGCTTTTAACATCTTATCTGTATCTTCTTTTGATTTTTTGTCTTTTTCAATTATATAATGATTTGAAAGAACATTATTTGTATTTACTTTTGCATTTATAATGTTTTTAGAATATAAAGTTTGTATTGGTTTGTCAAATGCAGAAACAGCTATACTTTGACTTTGGTAGCAAACACCTAAAGCAATTATTAGTATTGGTGTTATAAGTAAGCAAAATATATTCAATCTTTTTTTCATAAGCTTTATCTCCTTTTCTCTTATAGTTATAAATTTAAGTTACCCTCACAATCTCATATTATGCTATAATATTAATTCAAAAACAGTCAAAGACATAGATTCAAAACTAAATTATGATAAATTAAAAAAATTCTTCTGTATTTCAATTATTTTATATATAATACAACATTGAACTATTTCATTAAATTTGATTATAATATTACCCACATTTAGAATTTTATAAGATTTTTATAAATTATTAAAAATAACAAAGTTTATAATTCCAGTAACTTTAAAAACAAAAAAAATAAAGTCACATATAATGACTTTATTTTTCCCTTTTATATAAATATTTATTACTATATTCTTATAAAAATCAAAACTATTTTTTCTTTCGATCATTAGCCAAATTTATCATTTCCTTAGAATTTTCTAATGTTAATTTAGTAACCTCTGTACCACCTATCATTCTAGCTATTTCTTGTTGTTTTTCATTATCATTCATTCGTATAATATTAGTATATGTTTTATCATTTATAACATTTTTGGATATTAGATAATTTATATCTGCCATACTAGCTATTTGAGGCAAATGGGTTACGCAAAAAATTTGATGGTTTAATGATATTAGATACATTTTTTCTGCAACACATTGCGCAATCCTGCCACTAATGCCAGTATCTATTTCATCAAATATAACAGTGGGTATTTCATCCTTATCCACGAACACAGTTTTAAGTGCAAGCATAATACGTGATAATTCTCCCCCAGACACTATTTCTTCTAAAGGATTTAATGGTTCACCTGGGTTGGTAGCTATACAAAATTGAACTTTATCGCAACCATTTTTATAAAATTCATCTGTAAGCTTTACTTCAATAAAAAATTTACTTTTTTCAAGTCCAATATAATTAAGCTCATGTTTTATTTTATTTTGAAGATTTTTCGCTGTCTCACATCTAATTTCATGAATTTCATTTGCTATAATCCTCATTTCACCCTCAAGAGCTATTTTTTCTTTTTTAAGAGAAACGATTATTTCACTACTATTAGTTAATTCTTCATACTCAACATCAATTTTATCTCTATATTCATAAATTTCTTTTATAGTAGGTCCATACTTCTTCTTACAATTATTAATTTGGCTTATCCTACTATTCATATATTCCAATTCTTTTTCATCATAATAAATTGACTCTTTTAAGTCTCTGATTTCTGTGATATTTTCCTCAATATTAAAATAACTTTCTTCAATAGAATCTGTAATTTCTTTTATTTTATCCATATGTTTTTCAATAGTTCGAAGTTCTTTTATGGCAATAGCTAAGTTATACAATACTGAGGGATTTTCCTCATCACTAGTGTATAATAATTGATAACTTCTTGATAAATGCTTCTCCAAGTTTTCAGAATTACTAACTATTGCATATTTTTCTAAAAGTTCCTCATCTTCACCAATTTTGAGATTAGCATTTTTAATCTCTTCTAACTGATAATTTAAAAAATCAATTCTCTTATCTCGTTCTCCTTCATTACCTTCAAGTTTAATAATTCTATTTTTTATACTAATCATTCTTGTATATTTGTCATTATATTCAATAATAGCAGTTCTGAGCCTCTCATTACCAAAAGAATCCACATAAAATATATGATTAGCTTTATCTAATAAGTTATGGTTATCATGTTGACCATGAATATCTAGTAGATTTTTACTAATATATTTAACTTTTGAGAGTAGCAATGATTTACCATTAACTTTAGCAATACTTTTCCCAGATTGAAAAGTCTCACGACTTATGAATACTGTATCCTCATAATCAATATCCATCTCTTCTAAAACATTCCTACTATTTTGGTTATCTATAGTAAAAATAGCCTCTACATAAGTTTTATTTTCCCCTGTTCTAATTAAGCTCTTATTAAATTTACCCCCTAATACATAATTTATAGCATCAATTAGAATTGATTTTCCTGCTCCAGTTTCACCTGAAAGAACATTAAAACCTCTTTCAAAATTGATGCTTAATTTTTCAATTAGGGCAAAATTCATAATATTTAATTGTAGGAGCATACTTATTCCTCCTATTCACTAATCATTTTTTTAACCTTTTGAATTATCTCTTTACAATCTTCTTCTCTTCTAACTAAAATAAAAACAGTGTTATCTCCAGCTACTGTACCTACAATCCCACTGAACTTCAAAGAATCTAAGGCTTCAGCTGCCGCAGCACCAGCTCCTGATATTGTCTTAAGCACTATAAATTTATCTACATTATCAACATACAAAACGGTTTGAGAAAAAATATTAACCAATTTGTTTGATAAAAAGCTATCACCCGGAGAACTAGTCGAATATATGTGAGTTCCATGTGCATTCATAACCTTAATTAATTTTAGTTCCTTTATATCCCTAGAAACAGTTGCCTGAGTAATATCAAACCCATTGTTTTTTAATTCTTGTGCTAACTGTTCTTGAGTTTCAACATCTTTAGACTGAATGATCTCAATTATTTTTGCATGACGCGATATCTTCATCTTTTTCTCCCTCACAATCTGCTGTTCTAGAAATTATTTTTTTCCTCAAAATACCAAAATAATTATAATCATTAAATTTAACTAATCTACATTTTTGATCTGAAACACTTACCAGTATTTTTTCATAACTATTTAGTTTTATTGCTCTTTGGCCATCTAATGTCAAAAATATACTTTCATGTTTACATTTTATATTTACAGTTATTTCACTTTTGCTATCTAGCACTATAGTTCTCATAGATAACGATAATGGACAAATAGGTGTTACCTCTATAACATCTAGGTTAGGATATATTATAGGCCCACCTGCTGATAGAGAGTATGCTGTAGATCCTGTTGGGGTAGCTATTATAAGTCCATCACCTGTAAAATCGATGTAAAACTTATTATCTATATGAAGTTCATATTTAACAACTCTCGCAAGTGTTCCCTTTGATACAACAATATCATTAAGTGCCGTATATTTTTCAAGTTCATTCCTATTTGGCAAAGTGCAATTAAGCATCATTCTATCCTCTACATAATAATCATCATTAATAAATCTTTTCATGGCAGTTTCAAATTCTAGTAGTTCCACACTAGATAGAAATCCTAAATTTCCAATATTCACTCCTAGTATTGGAATATTGGAGTTATTTAAATTCCGAGATGTTCTTAAAATAGTCCCATCTCCACCTAAAGCAACAATAATATCCAAATAGTTGTATTTAATATTTTCAAGTCCAATGGAATCTTTAAACACAAATATATTAGTATCATCTATATATTGGCTAATAATATTTTTTACATATTCACCGATTTTACCATCCTTGTCTTTAGTGGTATTTATATTAATGCCAATGTTTTTCATATTTCCTCCTTACCATTTTGTAACACACACTATAAATTATTCCCGTTTGAGACAATTTAAACTTCTATGGGCCTCACTAACTAATAAAGCTACGTTATCTTCAACATAATCAGCATAGTTATTTTTAGATTTAGTAAAATAAACTAGATACTCAATATTTCCATTAGGCCCTTTTATTGATGAATAATCAACATTAATAACCTTTACATTAAGGCTTTTAAGTAAATTTAATACTCCAACTATTACATCTATATGATCACTAGGTTTTTTAACCACACCTTTTTTATTTACTACACCTATGCCTACTTCAAATTGTGGCTTAAGTAATGCCACAACACTACCATCATTTTTCAATAAATTTAATAAATTAGGAATAACTTTTTCAAGCGATATAAATGATACATCAATACTTGCAAAATCTGCAAGTTCACAAATGCTCTCTTTATTTAAATATCTGATATTTGTTTTCTCCATAGAAACTACTCGAGAGTCACCTCTCAACTTATCATCTAGCTGATTTATTCCAACATCTATCGAGTATACCCTGCATGCTCCATGTTGGAGCATGCAGTCTGTAAACCCTCCTGTAGATGCGCCTATATCCAGGCAAACTTTATCATTAAGATCAATCTTAAAGGCATCTATAGCCTTTTGAAGTTTAAGCCCCCCCCTACTAACATAAGGGATGTCTTTACCAATAAACTCAATGCTAGATGTAACATCAATTTTTTTCCCGCATTTAGTAGTCCTAATACCATCGACAAATATATTTCCAGCAATAATATTTTCCTTTGCTCTTTCTCTTGAAAACAAAATGCCTCTTTCAACCACAATAACATCTAATCTCTCTCTATTTTCTATCATAAAAAACTCCTTAATCCCTACTAAAATGTAGTTAAACTAATTTTAAAATGCTATCAAAAATTCCATCCACATCTAGTTTATATAACTTATACAGTATATCAACTGACCCATGTGGAACAAATTCATCATTAAATCCTAAATTAATTACCCTCGCCTTCTTGTTCAATGAATTCACATATTCTAATACTAAAGAACCTAATCCACCATGAACTATATTATCCTCAATAGTCACTAAAGAGTATTTTTTATCTACAAGATCTAATAGTAGTGTTTTATCAATAGGTTTGATAAAACATGCATTAACTACAGTAGCTTCTATTCCCATATTCAATAATTTTTCTCTAACTAATATTGCATTTTGCACCATTTTACCTGTGGCTATAAATGCTATTTTACCACCGCCAAGCAGAGTCTCCCATTTCCCCCTCGTAAAGTCATTAATAGGAGACATTTTAACATTTGGGTTATCTCCACCTCTAGGGTATCTTATAGCAATTGGATAATCTTGCTTGACTGCAAACGTAAGCATTGTCTTAAGTTCTCCTATACATTTAGGAGCCATAATTGTCATATTTGGAATATGCGATAAATATGATAAATCAAATATTCCTTGATGTGTTTCCCCATCTTGTCCAACAATGCCTGCCCTATCAATTGCAAAAATAACAGGTAATTTTTGAATACATACATCATGTAAAATTTGGTCATACGCTCGTTGTAAAAATGTAGAGTAAACTGCAAAAATCGGTTTAAGTCCTTGTGAAGCCATCCCTGCAGCCATAGTAACTGCATGTTGCTCTGCAATACCCACATCGAAAAGTCTATTGCTAAATTTTTTTGAAAACGATTCCAATCCTGTACCTTCTGGCATTGCCGCTGTTATTGCCACTATATTTTTGTTTTCCTTTGCTAGAGTTACAATCTGCTCCCCAAATGCCTCAGAATAACTTTCCTTGTGACTACTACATAATTCTCCATTTGATGGATTAAATGGACCCATACTATGAAATTTATTTGGCTGCTCCTCAGCAAATTTATAACCCTTGCCTTTTTTAGTTATTACATGGATAATCACAGGTCCATCTGTTTTTTTTGCAAGTTTTAAAACCTTACTTATTTCTTTAATATCATGTCCATCTATAGGACCTAAATAAGTTATACCCATATTTTCAAATAACATTCCTGGAACCACTACCTGTTTAATTCCGTTTTTTATCTTTTGAATTGAATTAATCATTCCATCACCTACACTAGGGATCTTTCTAAGCGTAGAATTTATTTCTTTTTTAATTCTATTATAAGTTGGGTCAATCCTAAATTGACTTAAATATCTGGACATGCCTCCCACATTTTTAGATATAGACATTTGATTATCATTTAGCACAATAATCATTTTAGTTTTTCTAAATCCTATATCGTTTAATGCCTCAAAAGACATACCACCTGTAAGAGCCCCATCACCTATAACTGAAATGACATTATAGTCTCCCTTTTGTAAATCACGAGCCCTTGCAATGCCAGCCCCTGCTGAAATAGAAGTACTACTATGTCCCGCTTCAAATACATCATATTTACTTTCTTCTCTTTTCGGAAAGCCACTTAATCCACCATAATTTCTAAGTAGATCAAATTTATCTTTTCTTCCCGTAAGAATTTTATGTACATATGATTGGTGTCCTACATCCCATATTAATTTATCTTTATCAAAATCAAAAACATTATATAAGCTTAATGTTAATTCCACTACGCCCAAATTAGAAGCTAGATGTCCTCCCGTTTTAGAGACTTTTTCAATTAAAAAGTCTCTAATTTCCTTTGCAAAATCATCTAGCTCTTGTATAGTCATTTTTTTTATTTCATTTATATCATTAAAATTTTCTAGTATTTTACTCATATATCTATCCTCTTTTATAAAATATATTATTTCACCCACATTTATGGAAATATTATATCATATAATATTATTTAATTCAAAAGCTATTTCGACTATAAAACCCATTTAATGACATATTGAAATTGCTTAATAGTTAAAAATAGTTGTTTTATTTTTAATATTCCCTTCTCAATAAAGATTCCGTAATTTCTTCTAAATATTTAGTATTCACCTTAATTTGTTTTAATATTTTAAAACACTCCTGGGTTAAATCATTACACTTTTGCTTGCATTTTTCTAAACCATACATTGTTATAAAAGTAGTTTTATTATTAAATTCATCACTTTTTGTATTCTTTCCTAGAATAGCAACATCACCAATTACATCTAATATATCATCCTTTATTTGAAATGCTAGACCTAATTTATCACCATATTCTTTTAAATAACATAAATCAGTCTCATCAGCATTTCCTAGAGTTGCACCACATACTACCGCCGCTTTAATTAGTTCCCCCGTTTTGTTTTTATGCATATACAATAATTTTTCTTCTGATATTTTCATTCCTTCACTTAAGATATCACAAATTTGCCCAGCTATCATACCCTCTGCCCCAGAAGCTTTTGCTATAAGATTACTTGCCTTAATTGTGTTTAAATTTCCATCTAAACATTGATCTAGCATTATTACCATAGCCTCATTTAATAACCCATCCCCCGCGAGAACCGCAATCGCTTCTCCATAAATTTTATGATTTGTAGGTTTTCCACGACGTAAATCATCATTATCCATACAAGGCAAATCATCATGAATAAGTGAGTATGTATGAATCATTTCAAGAGCTGCAGCAAAAGGTAATATATCTCTATAATCTTCCTTATACATACCATATGTAAGAAGCATTAAAATTGGCCTAACTCTTTTTCCTCCGACTTTTATACTGTAACTCATTGCCTCAAAGTTTTTACTATCCTTTTCAGACTTACCTTTAAAATAATCATCTATCCATTTTTCTACAGACTCTCTAAGCAATTGTATATTCATTTTATCCCCTCTTTCCATTATAATTATTAAGTCACCTTCAGATACTTAATTCTTAGTCTATTCCACATTAGGCGTAAAATCTTTTTCGCCCTCATCTGTTAATATTTTTATTTTACCTTCTGTGTCATTGAGAATTTTATACAAATCGTTGCATAACTTGACGCCTTCCTCATAATTTACCATTGTTCCTTCGAGTGTTACTTCATTTGAATCCATCACTTCTACAATTTTTTCAAGCCTTTCCATCATAGTTTCATAAGATTCTTTTTTCTTTGCCATTATAACTCCTCCAAATTGCTTATATTAAATCTAGCAGTGCCATCCTTTAATGTAATCTTTACATATTTAATATTTCTTAAAATACTAATTTCACTAATAACCTCATTTTCATCATTTTGAAGCACTGCATACCCCCTGTTTAATACATTTAAAGGGTTATGTGCATTCATTAGAGCATTTAACTTTGAAAGTTTTTGCTTTTCCATTGAAATTTTTGCATTAAATTTATAATTTAAATTTTCTCTTAAGTTATCTATATGCGTATATTGGTTAACTATAAAATTCAAGGGATTATTTGCTTTCAAAGTTTTACTTAGTAAATTAATTTTATTATATTCTTTAGTAAACTTAAATTCCACAGTTCTTAACAAAAGTTCTCTAAGTGATTTAATTTCATTATTTAAATCTTTCAAATTTCTCACTGCTATTTCTGCAGCGGAAGATGGAGTTGGGGCTCTATGGTCGCATACAAAGTCTGCTATAGTAAAATCAGTTTCATGACCAATCCCAGTAATTATAGGGATCTTAGAATTATATATTGAATAAGCTAAATTTTCTTCATTAAATGCCCATAGTTCCTCAATTGAGCCTCCTCCTCTTGCAATAATAATTAAATCAACATTTTTTGAATTATTGAAGTATTTTATACCTTGCTCAATTTCAGAACTAGCACTTACTCCTTGAACAAGCGCTGGGTATATTAACATGTTAACATTAGAATTACGTCTTGTTGCAACATTAATAATATCTTTAACCGCAGCACCCGTTTGTGATGTAACTATACCTATTCTCCTAGGAAATGAAGGTAAGATTTTTTTATGTTCTTCATCAAACAGTCCCAATTTTTGTAATTTCTCTTTTAAATTTTGAAAAGCTAAAAACAATTGCCCTTCTCCATCCGTCTCCATTGAGTCACAATAAACTTGATATGCACCGCCCTTTTCATAAACCGAAACTCTTCCTCTAATTATAACATTCATGCCATCCCTAGGTATAATGGCAAGTTTCTGAGCCTGCGATTTAAACATTACACAATTCACTTTTCCAAATTCATCTTTTAATGAGAAGTATATATGTCCACTACTATGTAATTTTACATTAGACAATTCTCCTTTAACATTAGCATTATTTAATATAAAATCACTATCTATTACTTTTTTAATATACCCATTAAGGGCAGTTACTGTTATTACTTTAATAAACATTATCCCTCCACGAAGCGCAAGCATTTTTTATAAGCATCGTTGTAGTCATTAGTCCCGTTCCACCTGGAACTGGGGTAACAAAACTTGCATGATTAATAACATCGTCAAAATTTACATCCCCAGTAATTTTATTATCTATCATTGTAGTTCCAACATCTATAACAATTGCTCCATCCTTAATAAATTCACTTGTCACAAAGCCTGGTTTACCAATAGCCGCAACTATTATATCTGCCGTTTTACAAACTTCTTTTAGATTCGTTGTTTTTGAATGACATATGGTTACTGTTGCATCTTCATTTAATAACAATTGAGCTACCGGTTTTCCAACAATATTGCTTCTACCAATAACAACTGCATGTTTGCCTTTAATATGACATCCCGTATTTTTAATCATTTCAATAACCCCTAATGCAGTACAAGGAATAAAGCTTTTATCGCCCTTATAAAATCTACCCATATTTACATCTGTTAATCCATCAATATCCTTTTTATATGAAATTTTAGAAGTGATTTCTTTCTCATTTAGGTTTTTAGGTAAGGGTAATTGAATTATTATTCCATCTACGCTATTATCCTCATTGAATTTTTCTATAATATCTATGATATCCTTTTGACTTATATCTTCATCTAGTTGAGTACAAGTGTAGGAAATTCCCAATTTATTGCACAAGTTATTCTGACTTTTCACATATGATAAAGAACCTCCATCAGAGCCTACTAATATAGTTTTAATTGATGGTACTCTAAGTCCCCTATCAACGCCATCCTTTATGATATTTTTAATTTCATCTCTGTAGGTTTCAACTATTATCTTACCATTAACTCTAATTCCCATATTCTTCTCTCCTTTTATACATTTTAAAATATTGACTAGTACCAGAATATTTTAACATAATTTTAATTGTTTTTTTTAAAAATAAAAAACTAATCAGATATACCCCCTCAGATCTTGCATTACAAAGCCAATTTAGTACCTAATAGTTAATGGCTATCAGATGTTCCAAAGGTTAAGTAAGTCGCAATGTAGGCTAGTATACTGACTAGTTATCTTATTACTATTAATATATTAAATCATCTTCGCGAGTATTCCATTTATAAATGCTGGAGAACTATCCTCACCATATTTCTTCGCTAGTTCTATTCCTTCATTTACAGAAACCCTATTAGGTATTTCTTCCTCATATAATATTTCATATGTACTTATTCTTAATATAGCCAAATTCATTTTTGATAACCTAGCAAGTTTCCATTTAATTAAATATTTTTCAATGTTTTTATCAATATCTTTACCATTTTCGTGAATACCAGCTAACACCTTCGTTATATATGACATATCAAGGTCACTTAAATCAACATCAGTGTTCTCTTTAAAATTCTCAATTATATCCTCATATTTTTCTTTGTTTATTGACATTTCAAAAAGTAATTTCATTGCTGTTTCTCTCGACTTTCTTCTATTCATTAGTAATCCTCCTAATTTTTCCATACTATATTATACCTTATCATAAGAATAACAAACATATAAATAAACACCCTCCGATTAGAGAGGGTGTTTATTACTATGCTTCTATTTCCTCAAGCTTTTCTGTTTTAGGTAATACAACATTTTGAACATACACATTTACTGCTGATACTACTAGTCCCGTCATAAGCTCTACGGATTTTTTAACATTTATTTGTGCTTTTTCAGTTACTTCTGGAATTTTAATACCATATTCAACTACAACGTGTAAATCAATTATTGCACTATTTTCTCCAACATTGACTTTAACGCCTTTAGATAAATTTTTCTTTCCACTTAATATTTGAGTTATTCCACCAACAAGACTTGCACTCATTCCAACAATCCCCTGTATTTCAGCAACAGCGAGTCCCGCTATAACACTAACTACATCCTCAGATATTTTAACAACACCCATTTCAGTTTCATTTAAAATTTTATCTTCCATAGTAATACCCCCTTATTTAACTTAGGTAAAACATGATAATGCTATATTTATTATAGCAGATAAATATTTTTTTTACAAATATTATTGTTTAATCTTAACTTCAATTTTTTCTAATTTTGTTTTACTCATGACAATATCTTTAATGCTTCGAAGCTGTTCATCTGTAAGTTGTTTTTTATCAGTTTTAATTACTACTTGAACTTTGTCATTCACTATACTACACATTGATTCTTCAAACCCTTGAGCTTTTAATGCTAGTTCGATGTCTGATTGATTCTGAGCTGCCATCGATATGTTTAAGTATTGTTTAGCTGCAGTTGCCTTTTGATCTTTTGGAGTATTGGTATCATCAATTAAAGTTTTAATAGTTTGAAGAGTTTTATCATTGTCTTGATTTCTTGATAATTTTGCTTCTACAAAATAAGTTGAAGCAGTTGAAGCAGTTTTGGTGTCTTTTAAAGATATTGCACTTTTCTCATTACTAAAGTCACTGTCATTTACATACAATGGACCATTCACCTTCGTTGCAAGATACCCTGCAAACACAATAAGCACTACCAACGTAACAATTATACCTGACTGTTTTTTATTCATAATATTTCCCCCCATCTGCCTTTCTAAGAAATTATATGCTACTTATTCATAGGATATACATTAACTTTGTTCTCAGGCAAATTAAATAAATTAATTACTGCCTGTCTAATCCTAAGTTCTGTAATTTTTACACCTGATCCTTCTGCTACTACACATACGCCAGTAATAATTGGCTTTATTTTTTTTACAATTAACGGCTCAGTCGCACTCCCATTATTCTCCATAACTACAGTGCTCCCATTATTATCTTGAGTTATATTTCTTGTTCCACCTGTTTTATCATCTTCTTTTGTAACGCTTTTAGAATCATTAACATTTAATGCAGGGACACTTTCCTCTCCACTCTCAAAGTAGATCATCACTTGTACCTTTCCAACACCTTCCATCCCTTCAAGGGTTAATTTAAGTTTACTTTCTAGTTGTGCTTCATAATCACTCACTGCAGCCGTGTTACTTACCTTCGCAGCCGCATTTTTCTGTGTTTCGGTATCTATTGTAGTCTGTGCAGTTGAAGTTGGCTTTGATGACTTAAATGAACTGCTTGCTAATACTATTACAACTGCCACCAAAATCAGTAATACTATATTTCCTAATAGTTTATCAGACTTTTTGCTTTTGTCATTTTTGCTACTTTCATTTTCTCTATTAATTTTTGTTTTAATAAACTCAGTAAATTTACTAAGTAAATTATCATTGTTCATAGAAATCCCCCTCTTTTCTTATTTATATATCAATTAATAATCATGTGTTTTATGAATTTACTTTATAAACAGTTATAACATCATCAGATATTTTAAGTTTATTACTTAAAAACTTCTTTATCTGTTTCCCTTGAGTGTTTGTTAAAACATTGTTATTAGAAGCATCCACACTTTGTGTATCAATTTTTATACTTTTAACACTTTGAACCCCATTATCAACAACATCAATTTTCACCCTATTAATATTGAAAACTCCATTTTTACTATCATAAACAACATCTACATCAGCATTATATTTATTTTCTGGATAGGTCTGCTCTAAATTTGTAATACACTCTTTCTGTAAATTTTTTTTAAAATTTTCTGTTGTATTTACTATATTAATATCTTTATATTTCTTCATATCTGAAGCCTGAGTGCTTCCCTCAATGTAACTTGTTGCTTTGCTAGAATAAGAATTCAAATCAAAGTTCTTATCAAAGATTTTTATTATAGGGTTTATTATTACAACAATCAACATTAAACCCAATACAAATTTTGCATATTTTTTCATGTTATTGTCTGGCAAAATCATCTCTACCGCAGTAATAAAAAATATAGCGATAGTAATATTTGTTACCCAGACTTTTAATAATTCAATCAAATTACCACCACCTCCTTTATGATTAGAATCAAATTCGACATATAAGTATACATATATATGGTAATTATCATCCTGATATTATACCTTTCCCAGTAGCCGCTACTATCGCAACCATTATGAAAAACATTACACTTACCGATATTACACAAGACATTAAAAGAAGAATAGAATCCCCTACTGAATTTATACACTCTACTGTGCGATTATCACTTATTGGTTCAATTAGTGCAGCTGCCGCTTTATATAAAAAAGCCATAATCAGAAGTTTTATAATAGGAAGTATTACTATTACCATAAGAACAATTAACCCAAGCCCACTTATAGCACTCTTTAAAAGAAGTGAGTATCCAGCTACTGTAGAAATTGCATCAGATAAACATTTTCCAACTACAGGTACAAACGTATCTACCGCAAATTTTGCTGTTTTTATAGTAACTTGATCTAAGGTTTTTGCTGCAATGCTACGTATAGTAATTACCGCAATAAAAACTGTCATAACTATTCCCTGTATCCAAATGGCAGTTTGTTTTAAAAGCTTTGTCAAACCCTTTATTTTGTAATCGCTAGATATACTGGTCACAAACTGTAAAACGAAGCTCATAAATATTATAGGAATGATAATATCTACATATATCCTAGAACTTACCGTTGCAAAACCCATAATTACAGGATCGAGCAGCGTTGCTTCTGCAAATCCACCAACACTTGCTAGGAGCATCATGAGTACTGGGATAAGTGCTGACATAAAATTAGACATACTTACAATTGTATTTTTGGCAAGCTCTGCTACTACATAAAAACTTTTAGTTATCATTACAATCATTACACCATAACACGCAAGGTAAGCAATATTTGATAAACTATCTCTATTAAAAGCACTTTGAAGATTATTTAGCATCGCACATATAATAGCAATAATCATAAGACTCCCAATTAACTCCATACATGCAATAACCTCTTTAAACGTGTATCTAATAATGAAAGTTGATGTTTTCTTAAAACTTAAACCATTATCACCAGTTTTTATAAATTGCTCTACAAAAGTTTGTGGCTGCATATCGTTAAATATTTCATATTGAGATTTAACATTAGAAATGTAGTCATATAAATTATTTATTTCAGTTTGCTGCTTTTCCCCTATTTTACCTATCTCAGTAGCTTGTACACTAATGTTCAAAGATAATAAAAATAATAAAATCAGTAAAATCTTTTTCATATTAAGTCTCTTCATATTCCGTTTCTTCATTTTACATTTCCTCATCCTACACCTCTACATTATTTTCAAAATAGATTGCATTACTGCCATTAAAATTGGTATTGCCAAAACTAATATAAATATTTTTCCAGCAAATTCAACTTTACCTGCTATGTTACTCTGGCCAGCATCCCTGCAAATCTCACTGCAAAAAGAAGCTAAATAGGCAATTCCCAGTATTTTAAAAACAGTATTTAAATAGACGACATCAATATTAGCCTTATTCGCTAATGTTTGTAAAAACCCCAGAATTATTGTAAGTTTGTTTACCATAAATAAAAATATCAATATCCCCGCTGCTATACTAACTTGAATAGCTAAATCATCTCTTCTACCTTTGAATATAAGCACAATAAATAATGCTATGAAAGCGAATGCAACAACTTTGATTATTTCCATAAAATCCTCCTCGATTGCCTCTGCGAGTGAATAAAAGTTTTTAATTTTTATCTATTCATCCTAAAACTGAAACAAAGTTTTTACAGAAGTAAACAGTTTGTTTACTAAATTTATCACCAT
Source organism: Clostridium estertheticum (assembly GCF_026650985.1). Classification (GTDB taxonomy): domain Bacteria; phylum Bacillota; class Clostridia; order Clostridiales; family Clostridiaceae; genus Clostridium_AD; species Clostridium_AD estertheticum_C. Next base: position 639,831 of record NZ_CP086239.1, on the reverse strand, counting down.
CATAAGAATTATTATTACTCCAGCTAAATTCGCAACTACAGCGATATCATCTTTGCCTCCACTTTTTAAAATCTTGTCAATAATAATAATCAGAATACCTGTTGCCCCTATTTTAAACAGTAAACTAACATCTAACACATAAAAACCTCCTCCCTATATTAGTACTATTACAAGCGTTGCCCCAAAAGAAAACCCTAAACATCTATACATTTTTATATTCTTATTCATAAATTCTTCTGATATTATAATTTGTTTTTTTAAATTTGATATAGTAAGTGAAAATATACTGTTTTGGCCTTGAATATCAGATTCTCCAAGTGTTTTTGATAAATCCAAAATAACATTTATATCATCAGAATTTATATACAATTTATCTTTTGTTAAGTTTATTGCACTATTCATAGCTTCATATACATTCTCGTATTCATTGTTAGTTAAAAGTTCACTTGTTTTATTAAATAGTTCTTTTATCGGTTCTTTACTTTTCCCTGCTATGCTTTTAAAAGCATCTGGCAAAAGAGCATGTACATAAGTTATCTCATTTTGAAGTTGGTAAACAGCTCTTTGAATTTCATTTAGTTGAAAAACTCTATATCTTAACCTTTCGCTGTATATAAATCCAGCCATAGTTGACGCAACTAAAATCACAACACACCCAACTATTTTAATCATATTACGACCTCCATACATCTATGCCCTTAGTAAAATCATAAATACGTTCTATTGTTCCAATTCCTTTTTTATTACTAAGCACTATCCCCCTCGTAAATACGTAATTATCAACAATATCTTTGAAAACTAATCTTTTATACAAATCTTCAATTCCAAAACCATGAATAGTTGTAATTAAACTAATTCCAGAATTTAATGCCATTAAAATACTTTCCATATCATTTTTAGTACCAATTTCATCACAAACTATCACATCAGGTGACATACTTCTAATCGCCATCATAATTCCTTGACTCTTAGGACAATTATCTAGTACATCAGTACGCACCCCAACGTCCATTTGTGGTATTCCTTTAAAAGAACCAGCTATCTCAGAACGCTCATCGATTATAGAGACGTTCTTTCCTCTAAAACTCATATCTTTATATCCCTGTGATATCTGCCTCGAAATATCTCTAATTAGAGTTGTTTTGCCACATTTCGGAGGAGATATAATTATTGTATTGTATACTGAATCATTATTAATAATATATGGCATAACTTTGTCCGCACATCCAATAATTTCTTTACATGCTCTTATATTTATAGACGAAATATCTTTAATGGTCTTAATGCTATTATTTTCAATAACACAAATCCCACATAATCCAACTCTGTGTCCGCCTTTTATAGTTATATACCCTTGCCGTATCTCGTCTTCAAAGGCATATATGGAGTAATTGCTTATCCTCTGCATTATGTATTTTAAATCCTCTGGAGTCGCAATATATTCCCAGACTTTTTCTTTACTGCCAATGTGAATAAACAGAGGCTTGTTCACCTTTACTCTAATCTCTTCAAGTTGTTGCAAATTATCAACTTTTTCAAGAATATTTCTAATAGTTTTAGGTAGTATTTCGAATAAATCTTTTGTAACTAACATTTTCTCATCCTCCCATATATAATTTGTATTTCTTTGCCTTACATAATATTCCATATAAATTAAAACATATTATTTAAATTCGGATTCATTTCCATAATATATGTATTACTTAACAAAAAAAGAACAAAAAAAAAGAACCGATATCGGTCCTTTTTAAATATAAATTTAAACTCTTAACATGTAATCTCCATTTCTAGTATCTATTCTTATAGTTTCACCCTCATTGACGAACATTGGCACTTGAATGATTGCTCCTGTTTCTACAGTAGCTGGTTTTGTTACACTAGAAGATGTATTACCTTTAACACCTGGTTCAGTACTAGTTATAAGTAATTCTACAAAGTTTGGAGCTTCCACTGAGAAAGCCTCATCCTTATAAAATTTTATTATAGCAAACATATTTTCTTTTAAGTATTTTATTGCATCTTCAACTTTTTCGTAGTTAAGTGGTATTTGTTCAAAAGTTTCTTGATCCATGAAGTAGTATAGTCCGTCAGCTGCATACAAATATTGCATTTCTTTTCTTTCTATAACTGCCTCTTGTAATTTTGTAGTAGGATTAAATGTTTTTTCTGTAACCCCTGAGTTTATAACGTTTCTTAACTTAGTTCTAACAAATGCAGCTCCCTTACCCGGTTTTACATGTAAAAAATCTATAACTGTGTAAACTTGTCCACCTTCATCAAATGTTGTTCCTTTTCTTATATCGCCTGCTGAAATCATTAAGTATCCCTCCAAAATTTATAAATAATTCAATTAACCCATTTATATTATAACCTTATTAGGTAAATTAATACCAATCATTACGTTTGCACTCCACTAAATATAAACATTACAGTGGAACAATGTTATTTTATCAAAACTTAAGGATATTTGCAAATATAAATATATATTATTTGAATAATTTTATGTCTTTTTTATAAGTATACCATTTAAAGTGTATATATTTTAATAAAAATCATTAATTAAGATATCAACTCCCTAAAATTGGAGCGAATATTTCAATTAATCACTTATTCTTTTTAAAATCAATCTCTATATTTGTAATTTCAGTGTCTTTGTGAATAATAATTTTACTTACATTTAATAAATTTTTGCTTTCAGTTAACTTAACTAATGAACTATATAACAAATTTAAATCTCCTTTGTAATTAACTTCAACATTACATTTTTCATTTTCCATCATATTAATGGACTCTACCTTAAAATCTTTATTTTTGCTTAAGCATTCTAAAATATCACTATATCCAAATTTCTGAGCGCTTTTCACGTTTTTAGCAGTAATACTACTAATTACTTTATTGTCTTTATATGTTATAAATTTATTTTTAACAATTATAAATTCAAAAGATAAAATAGCCATTATCATCATAAGTATAACTAACATCCATTCAGACTGTCGATTTTTATACATCTTATACCTCACATTTAATATTAAAGGTTAATTTATCTTTATTTGGGGTTAATTTTTTTACGGGGTATTTATTCTCTATGCAACTTATTACTTTAATATATTCTTCATAATTTTTAACTTCTATATTCATTTCAAAGCTATTATCAGTTATTGTAATATCCTTGTAATTCAAACCATTTTCCTTTAAAAAATTATTTAGTTTGTTATATTTCTCAATAATAATTATATCCTGTTTTGTTCTAAGCTCAATACCACTGTTCTTTTGAGTACTATTGCTCTCCCCCTCAATATTTCCTGTTTTATTTGTGATATTTAATATAACCCCTAGCAATATAATATCTAATATAAAAAATAGCATAATACCTATTTTAATTATCTTCATTTTTGTTTTATTCTTCTTATCAATATACCAATTAGGAATAAATGTATTTTTTTTCATGACTATCTACCCCTTTAATATTATATATTTCAACAATTCTTCTCTCTTTAACTCGCCTAGTATTTGATGAGACAATTGTAGATATTCAAATTTTTTAATATCTGATTCAATATCTAATTGTGATATATTTGAATAATATATTTTTTCGCAGGATTTTGCATAATCATTATACTGTTCTAAAAATTCATTCATTGATTTTGAAAATTTTGATAAGGTCACTTCCTTAATACTTACACTATTATTAGCTACAATCTCATTATTGTTACATATCAAATAATATAAATTACTATTATAATAAAATACCATTATATAGTTTTTTACATGGATTTTGTTTGCATAAAAGTTTTTAAAACAAAATTGGATTAGGTTTACTTTTTTGAAAGTAACATTATTAATACTATTTTCTAACATATCTAGGTTATTTCCCTTTAAACAAAAAACTAATATCTCCATATTGGTTTTATCCTCTTTAATTAACTTATAGGTGAATGAGATATGATCTATATCCTTATAATAATATCTTAATTCATTTTTAATCATATCATTTATTAAATATTTTCTAACTGTCGGCAATGTTACCAGTCTTATGTATACTGTTTCTCCTTCAACCAAAACGTATAAATTCTTATTTTTTATATCAATTTGTAACTTTTTTGTATTGGAATCATCCTTATAATATACATTTTTATTAGAAATATTGTATAACTTATTAAAAATCAAATGTTTAGAAAATTCTATGCTTGAAATTTTCTGCTGCGTAACTTCTAAAAATATATTTTTTCTGAACTTCATTTTCCCCTCCCTTATTTTTTAAGATATTTAGTCTTTATAAATATCAGCTTAACTTTTTTTTCAATATCCTCTAATATAAAATAATCATGTCTATTGTTTAGCGTATCGTATGAAGTTATAAAAATGAATTCATTTGTTGAATTAGTATGAGTAACCAAAGCATCCCCATACTTTACACTGCTGCTTAAATTATCGAACAAGAACTTATTTATTCCCTCCTGCTTTATTTGTACTTCATTTTCATCTATGTACTTAAAAAATAAAGTCATTAAATACTCTTTATCTCTTTGATAATTGTCATCTTTTAACACATGTTTTTTATTACTTGTTGAATACCTAACCTCTGACAATTGAACATCAAATATATACATCATAATAGTTAAGCAAACAAGTCCTACCAAAATTGTATAAATTAATATAAATCCTTTTTTAGTTTGCATTTTCTATAACCAAACACCTCTCAATACTTTGGCCATTGCACCAAATTATTTTAATATAAATGTTTTTTCCAGATTTTATAGCTACAAACTCTTTTACATTATCTACAATTAAGGCCTTACTAGAACTATCATTAAGAGATTTATACATTGTGCCATATAAAACATATAGCTTACTATTGATACATTTTATATACTTTATATCATTTCCATTCGTATTATTAATTTTGATAACATTTTCCTCAGTTATTACATCCCTTGCCAGATAATTCACCTCTTTTTCTATTGTTGCTATTGCTTCACTTAAATAATTAAACCCATTATTTTGTACTACACTAATTTTGTAATTTTTTACATAAGAGATAAACATACCATCTACTACTCCAATCATTAAAAATACCAAAGCCATAACAATTATTATTTCTACAAGTGTAAATCCTTTTTTAATCATTCATGATTACCTTTATAGAAATTACACTGTAGATCCTCTATATCTTTTTTACCAGAATGTAACAAAAGGTTCAATTTATAAACATTTAATTCATCTTTTATTAATCTTAACTCTATATATGGATTCTGAGTGGACGTATGATCCGAAAATACCTGTATAACATTAGTTTTAATTTTGTCAAAATTCATATTTTCTTTATTCACAAATAAATTTTTACTTGTTTCTAACTGTTCTAATTCCTTGAATGTCATTGAGTATATAATATTGTTTTTTATAGCTTCCATTATAAGCACGTCGTTATTAATATTTTTAACATCTTTTTTCATGTTAATGGAAGCTTTATCAAATGACATCATACAAATGAAAATGATGGAAAATACACCAAGGCTGCATAATACCTCAATTAATGTAAATCCCTTTTTACTTAATGATTTTGACATATGCTGTACCTACCCTCATTGTTATTCTATGTTCTATTAAATTGTTGTCTTTTAAAATTATTGTACACGAGTCATTACTATAACCCTTGTCGTCACTTACAATATCATTATCACTTCTCCTCCCTATAACCTCATATAATTTTATTTTATTAGATAATGATAATTTGTTAATCTCTGACCTACCATCGTGTAACTTTATTTCATTCCTTAGTACATCAAAAGTTATAATTCCACTGCAAGAGTTTTCCCTACAATACATTTTCGAATTATTAATAAAACTTACTATAGCGTTGCAAGCATAATCTGCATCTACTTTATTTTTTATTGTATTGTAATATCTAACAGATACAACGCTAGTTCCGCCAATTATACCCATAATAGACAATACTAAAATCATCTCAATCAATGTGAACCCTCTACGCATAAATTTCCCACTCATCTTCCCCTAAATTATCTCCACAAAGCTGCAACCTTAATATCATTACAACTTGCCCGCAGAGTCCATAACATTTAACATAGGCAGCATAGCTGCTAATATGATTATTCCAATCATAAGCCCCAAAAACATTATTAAAATTGGCTCTAGTAATACTGTCGCCTTATCTACATTCTCCTGAGCATCCTCATAAAATATATCTGCGGCAGTTAAAAACATTCCATCTAAAGTGCCAGTTTCCTCACCAATTTTTATCATAGCAACAAAAAATTGTGGAAATAAGTTCATTGCATTTATTGAGCTTGATAAATCTTCCCCTTTTTCTATACCATTAAAAACTATTTTAAGCTTTAGCTTAAAATAACTATCCTCTATAACATCATTGATTATTTCAAATGATCTAATTAACCCAACTCCACTACTTAGTAATATATTAAGTCCTCTAGAAAACCTTGTGTATATAATTTTCCTATACACCGGTCCTAATATTGGGCACATAAATAGAAATTTGCCAAAAATAATCTTTCCTCTTTCAGTCTTAAAATATTCTAATAAAATAAAACCTACACTTGAAATTGCAAGTAAAATCAATAATAAATTGTGTTTAAGAAAACTACTTGTTCCTAGAACTATTTGCGTTATTAGTGGGATTTCTGCATCAAGAGAATTAAGATTTGTAATAAATACTGGAATTACCTTTATCATCAAAAACATAGATACAATCATTAATGTTACGAACACCGTAAATGGATAAATCATAGAATTAGTAAATCTTTTTAACAACTTATGCTCTTTTTCATAGTACTCAGCTAATTCTTCTAAAATTATATCTAGTCTACCGCTCTCCTCACCCAAATAAATCATATTTATCATAAATTTCGGATATACATTTATAGTTTTTTTCATACTTTCATGGAGTGAATTACCCTTTTGTACATTTTCGCAAATATCTATTAGACTCTTTTTTATGGACTTATGCGTCATTTGCTCATTAAGTAAATTAAGAATGTCACATATTGAAATACCAGCTTTAATACATAAAGAAAATTGTTTGCAAAACATTGATATTGTTTTCAAACTAGGTTTACTCGAAATTTCACCTATAATTTTTACACTTCTAATTTTCATTAAATATACTTTTTTTTCACGTAATCTTAAAGCTAATTCTTCAATACTATCACTTTGCGCACTTCCCTTTATTAAAACTCCACTTGATGTTTTAGCCACGTATTTATATCTCATGTTATACTCACCTGTTACCCGTCATCTTTAATTTGTTTTAAAAATACCTTATTTAAAATTATAGCTGTAAGTAGCACTTACAAATTCCTCTATTGATGTTATTCCATTAAGCACTAACGTTTTACAACTATCCTTAAGTGAACTCGACTTATTTTCATTGCAATATTTCCAAAGCTCATCGCTTATCCCATTTCTTACTATAATTGATCTATGATTACTATCCATTTCTAGCAACTCATATATTACAGTTCTCCCTTTATATCCAGTTTCATAACACTTATTGCATCCTACTGAACTATATGTTTTTTGACCTCTCTTAAATCCTAGATGTTCAAATTCCTCATTCATAACTTTATATTCCAACTTACAATAAGGACATAACTTTCTCACCAACCTCTGAGCTAATACTACAACTAATGAATCCGCAACTAAATATGATGGAATACCCATGTCTATTAACCTTGATACGGTTGCCATCGCACCATTTGTATGAAGTGTCGACAATACTAGATGTCCAGTTATTGAAGCCCTAACGGCTATCTTCGCTGTCTCCTCATCTCTTATCTCCCCAATCATTATGAAGTCAGGATCCTGCCTTAAAATGCTACTTATCTGAATCAATATTATATACAATGCAATATACTTATATAATGTAGCAATATCAACGGTTCTTATAAAAACATTTTTAAATACTTATAAAGAATTATAAAGAATTGCAATATAATTTTTGACGAATTTTTGACGAATAAAGATTTGAAGCGCTAAACCAACTTATTATTGATTTAGCGCTTTCTCAATTTTAATAAAATAATCTATCTCTAATTCCAATAGTCTTGAAATTATTTGTGTGTCCTTTTTTATATCATTTTTAAAAACATCTCTTATATAATCTGTTTCCCCCATGTTTTTATCCCCTTCCGTTATGGAAATATAATTTGTTAAATGTATCCTTAATGGTTTAATAATAACATTTTAATTTATAAAAGTAAAGAACATCTGTTCGTATCCTTTCTTCGTTTTTTGTATTTTTCTTTATATTATTTCAAAACTTTTTAATTCTTATATTCTACTGTATTTTATTAAAATTTCTGGATTGCTTACTAATTTTAATCATATAAAATTTAATAAAACCATTTTTCTTATTCTCAACCCTGTCAATTCTGTTATTCTTCATCCTCGTTCTGGTCGTTATACCCATTTTCATTGTTTTCTTTCATTATATAGTCATCTTCTCTGAGAGAGTCCAATATCATTTTTGGATATAGATCCTATTCCCTTATACAAGTTAAATAAACTTGCTCAATTCCTCTAGCTCATTCATTTCTAATTCGCTTACTTCGTGTGACTTTTCATCACTTTGAGTAACTATATTTTTGTTTATATCATCACTTTTACTTACCTTGAGTAACTTTGCATCACCTTCACTTACTTTTATTGGAGTAACTAGTGGCAACTTTACACCACCGTTACTCACTATGTAATTATAAATTATTTGTTTAATGGAGTTATTGGGATCTATGCAGCCACTAAGAAACTCCACTATTTGATTTTCTTTAGGTTTATCTATATTTAATGTAAATTGTATTCTCATGCTATTCTTGCTTATCGCCATTGCTCCACACCTTCTTACACGCCTCTAATGCTCCATCTACATTACTTGTGCTTGCATTATCCAATACAAAACTCGCCTTTAATGATAATTGCTTTATATACTCCTTTAACATTAAGCTTGTACCTCCAGTCCAGTAAACTTTATAGGTATTAAGATTGGCATAAGGTTTTATAGAGTTCAATATATTGCTTAAAAATAAAGTGTACTCCTTTTCTTCTACCGTGATTATCTTATTATCTATAAGTCTTTGTATGTCCTCTTCGCTATAATCCTTATTCTCTATATTTTTAATTTTAGTATATAGATCATAACTTCCTAGTTTAATTGTTTGGAGCTTAACTACTTTCCCATTTTCAATGATAGATAAATTTATTGTTCTGCTGCCGCAATCTATTATGCAAATATCACCCATCTTCTGCTCTTTACTAAGGCTAAAATAGCTACTATAACCTTCCGGCAATATTAGTGTGTCCTCTATAAAGATTTCCTTATCTACACCATTAAACTTTAATTTAGTATGCTTGTTTTTACTTACTATATCTATTAACTTTTGTTTACTAGCCATCTGCATTATAGGCAACATTAAACATAAATTAGTTTTTATAACACCACCACTATTAGCTTTACATATAGCATACATGAGTTGGGGTATAAAGTTTTCTTTGTTGGTTTTGTCATACTCTTTGCTGAACTCTCCAATGGTCAAATATGTGGTAAATTCATCTATCTCAACCCTTTGGAAACTATCCGGGTAACTTTGGTAGTCCGTAGTATATTTAGCGCTAAAACCGCCCTTATTCTCGCCAATATACTTTATAAAATAATTACCCACGTCTATAATTGTATGTTGTATTCCCTTATTCATTATTAAAAACCTCCATTTAATTTATTAATATTACAGCTAAATTCTCTGTTCCACCGCTTCTACACTACTTATTTTCTCTAACCATTATTTCTACGCCGGTAACTCATACTGCTCACCGTATAACAGTGCCTTCTCTAATTTCTCAAAATCATATGTGCGTTGTGGATAATCATTAAATGTACCTTTGGCAGAATATTCTTTTTTACATTTCAAAACTTTATTGTTTTTTATTGCCCATTTTGTGTAGCTAAAAATATCTTTTACATTCTCCTGGGCCACACTATACTTATGACACTCAATAACCTTAGCGGCATCATTACTGGCCACCTTTAAAAGTTCAGCTACTTCTACATCCTTTAACCCTGTAACCTCTGCTACTGCCCTAACATCTTCATTTATGGCAATTACTTCTTGTTGCTCTGACCCTAAAACATCATCAATAGTTATTTGTCCATCCAGTGGAGCATCACCATTACTATCTAGATGTTTAAGTTTCTTTTTCTTTACTTTGGCAACTGGTTTTGTAACACCTTCATTGTTTTTTAAAGTATATATATACTCATATCTGCCTTTATTACTTGTTTTGTTTTCAATGAGTACACCTTTATCCTTAAGTTCTTTCCAAACCCTTCTGAAGGCCGTTTCACCATAACCACTAATAGATTTTATATGTTCTCTTCTGATAGAAAAGTTGTCCATGGTAGATAAGTATTGTAATTTGGCATAAAGACCGATAGCCTCGCATGATAGATTTAAATCGAAAATTATTGAATTATTTATTTTGGTAAATCCCTTAGTAGCCATAGTGAAACCTCCTTCTTTAAAACTAACTTGCTTAAACTTGCTCAAGTAATATTTATATAATATCACCTTGTTTAAACTTGCGCAAGTATTTTTCAAAACTTTCTTGAACTTATGCAATCTTGCTTACATCCGTGGTATAATAATTATAATAATATTGTTCGGAGGTATCTATGAATACTGAAAAAGATAAGGATTTAAAAAATAGAATACGATATTCCAGCTCATTTGATATTAAGTTGTTACAAAGATTTAAAGCACTATCCAAGGAAACGGATGTGCCTGTTAGTAAATTATTTGATAGAGCTATGAAGATGTTACTTGACAGTAAAGAGAGTTAATTTATTTTAGCCCTCTTTATTTTTTTTACAAATTATCCACTTAGCAGACCACCAACAAACTATTATTTCATAGTATACCTTTATGTATATATAGTAGTTATTTATATATTCTTATTAATAAAGTCTTATTAACTATATTCTTATTAAGTATGTATGATAGCCACATGTGGGTTTCAAACGTCTGGTCATTGATATGTTGGTAATGATATGCTTAAAATAAAGATTATATATTTATTTTTCATGTAATTTAAAAGACATGCCATCACCTCATTTGAAGTATTGACATGTCTCATTTTAGTTATATTTTATTTGAAGTACTACTTAAACGCACTATAAAATTCAAAACTGAATAATTCGTTTTTTATTAGTAGCATGCTTCATTTAATTAACTGCATTAGATTCTTTTATTGTGTATCACCAAATATTATACCATACTCGTTAGACCAATATTCTCTCGTACAACTGTGACTATCTGGTATTAATTTCAACAATTCTGTTTCAAATTTATCAAAATGTTCTTTAGCCTTGAGTTCAAATTGATTAATATATTCGATTGAACGCACGTCATCAATATTATTACTACTAACATCTACAAGAATATAAAACTTTTTACCACTACCTACGTTACTATAGCTTAAATCGCATCGTGTGAATGTTTTATAGGTGAATTTCATTTTTTTACTAATTGCATCAATACTAATAATATGTTTGTCCTTATCTTGAACATTAATTGTTCCTATTGTCCACACTTTCGTTATGATAATTCTACGTTCATTCAGATTAATTGGAGATGGTATATCAGAGAAATATCCACTTAGATCTGCCATCCTATATACACATTTACTGACATCATTTAAATAAGGCTCATAATCATTAATTCTTGCTACATGTAACGCTACATTAGGGTGTAAAATAGAAACTTCTTTTCCAATGATATACTCTTTCAATAAAGAAACATCATATTCAAATGATTCATTCTTAATACTCTCATAATCCTTTTGCCTATCACCTGATAATACTGGTCTAAATTGACTTGTTGGATACATCCAACCAACTACCGCATCTGCTGAACCATACCTCAGTTTAATGTCTGGATTAAGATTCTTTTCTCCACATAATGAATCAATTACACCATCCCTTCCGGTTAAAAAGAATGAATTATTCCAGATAAGCTTTTCAAATTCATTCTTTTCAACAAACATACTTCTATCTTGAAGTCTTATATCTCCTATGTATACTAAATTTGTGCAAGTATCATGCTCAACTGAATAAAACCTAAAAAAATCCGCTTGCGACGTACCAAGTCTTATAGGTATTGTGTAATTTGAATCTAAACCAATAACCCATTCACTTTCTTTAACAATATCTGTACCTAATATATATGTTTCCACATTTATTGGAATTTTTAGATAGTTAGAATTTATATTCGAATTTACTATTTGCATTTTTCCAAACCTGACACTTATCATATCTAAACCTATTTTAAACTTTATTCTATTTAGTTCTTCTAGTATTTGTTGTTTATATTGTGGAATTTGGTTTAATTCTATTCCACCAGATACAGTTATCTTGTGGCAAATTAAATTAGGATTCCACCCTTCATATTTGTTCTTTATAGTCAGTTCCTGATACGGTTCAAAGAAATCTTTTGAAAACACTCCAGATTCAATTTTGAAATTAACATTGTTTTTCCTATTTAATTTAAAATCGCCTAAACATACTTTAAAAAGTTCATCTAAATTTACTACGCAACCCCTTACTAAAATTGGAATAACAAGTGATTTCATACTCTGATCAATGCTGTTTCCATTAATCCAATACGATGATAATACTGGATTGTCTAAAATATAATCTACAATCCTTTCACCATCAAAATAGTCTAAATCATAATCTGGATAGTTATCCTCGTATTCTCTCTTTGCTTGGGGTGATATTCTTCCTGAAGTAGCGAAATTACCTGTTTTATACCCAAATTTAAACAATCCCATTACTACTTCGTCGGTCTCGCAACTACCCGAACATTTTGAAAAATCATAATGAAACTTACACTGTGTTAAGCATTTTTTTCCATATTTATTTATAGAAAGTATGTCTCTTTTACCATCACCCGTACCATCCATTATTTTTATATCTCTATGTTTTAACTTGAAGTATAGAATATCTGAAACCAAATTTACAAAAATTTTTTCATTAATGCCATCTAAATACTTTATTTTATCTTCCCTTTTCCCTACAGAGTGGCTCATGTATTTCTCCTCCTCTAATTAAGTGATAATGATATATTAATACTTCTATCAAGTTGATCTTAAAATCCACACACAATCACTAATGATACAGTTTACAGTTCAACTGAAAAGTAAAAAACTCAGTTGTTTATTGTACGCTTTGACTGTACTACACTCCAAATCTTAGCAAATCTATTTAGTCTTCATCCACTTTCATCTATAAATCTCCCTTTGCATTATAGACATAATATGTATTTATAATTATAATTACATTATGCAGAAATCATACCATTGTTTTCATATTTGAACAACGCTATTTTATCTATTATATTAAATATGTTTATTTCTAAATACTATATTGTTCAATTCCAAAGAGCATTGTTAGTACTTTCAATTTAAATAGTTACATCGTGTAATTTTCAAATTAACTACCAATATTTTTGAATTACAACATAAAAACACCGTAAAATTCAATAAGAATGATACGGTGTTTCAGAACAATAAATTTCAACAGTTTATAATGTTAGTCAAATTGAAGATCATACAATTTTGATTTTCCAACATAGTTCAATTTATGCGTTTCACAAAAAAACTTTAACGTATCCTCGAACCATTTTGGTGCTAATGGATGAAGCATAACACTCTTAATAAACCCATCAATATGTTCAAACGAAATGGCCTTATTTAATTTTGGTTCTCCTTGAAATTTAATAACCTTTGTAAGTATATGTGTATATTGAGTTTCATTTATCTTACCATCCATTTTTAACTGCTCTAGAGATCGTTTTTGCATTTTTATTGAATCTGATAATACTGCATCAACATTAATTTCACTAAGTAATCTAACCTCATTCTCATGTCTAAACTCATTTCTTTTACTGCAAAATGCTTTGCGCACATCAAGAGTATCATCTGCTCTCATTTGTTGTAATTCAGCTTCTAATGATAATTTATTAATATATTTAACTTCATTAATTGTTACATTATTAAGTCTATTAATTTTCTCTTCTTCTACTTCAATCCTAATTGCCATATTATTATTGGAATAAATTCTCCACAAAGCATCACTCTCTCCGTTGTTTGTCCAACACTGTCCTTTAACACAATATTCAAATCTTTTTAAAATTGCCATATTAGCCTCCGCATATTCAGGGGTTATTTTTCTTAATATGTTCATAACTTTTTTTGTTCCTTCATCAGTTTTAACTGCTTTAAACAAAAAACTTTCGAAAGGATCTTCCCAATTTGCTGGTGAAATAAATGTTAGCACTTGTCGTTGGATTATATCTACAAAAGACTCAAATGATATAAATCTATAAATAATAACTCCTCCTTTTTAATTAATTTATTCATAATGATGTTTACATTAAGAAATGGTTTTGTAAACTGAAGTCGGATATTTTGTCCGAAATAACAATGTCAAATCAAACAGTAATTCCAACCTATTTCTATACAAATTATAGCATATTACACCTATTCCTATAATCGTAATTTTTTTATTTTTTATACCGCATTATTCAATTTCCAAAGAACATTTCTCATATTTTCATTCCATTGTTACGTCATCTTTTAATAAAATTAAGAAACAAAAATACCGTAAAATTCATTTCTGAATAATAAGGCATTCATGTTAATTTTTACATTATGCTATTATATATAAATGAATATATTGAATTAGTCATTCCATTATCAGTAGAAAAGAATTCACCTGAACCACTATATAATCTAAACTCATCAAAGGTATGATCAAGTTGAAGTGCTATAAATTGAAAATCTATTCCACATGTTAATATATCATTTCGTACATTCAAATCTGCTGGATCAAGAACATATTTGTTATTCTCATCAATGCTTTGTTTAGATACAAGTTTATTAAAAACTTCTATCACATGCATATACTGTTCTCCTGTTGTTATTGTTCCAGGACAATCGTGCTTATTGCTTTTTTCTAATATAAGTGATTGCAAGTTTGTAAGCTGAAAACATTTAACTATAAACTTCTTAAGATTATCTAGGTAAGATTCATCATAAAAAGTTATATTTAATGGTGGTGTATAGCTATAATATTCTCTTAAATATTTTGCCTTATTAAAAAAGGTATATATGTCTTCTGATAATATTGAATTTTTACCATGACAATATGTATTTTTAAATTGGTTGCCAACTTTTGAATGGGTTATAACTTTTATTTTCTCCAATGTTATATTAGTATCCAAACAAATTGCTGATAGCATTGCATGGAAAATACTATAATATGCTGAAAAATAATATGAAGCCATGCATCTGTTCTCCAATGAACATTTAGCTTCTTCAAATAATATTGCTGATGCATATATCTCTTTAATAGCTCTCCATTCTCTCACTTTCCAGTCTATTACATTTAAATCATCGCTTATCTTAAACATTTCGGAATAGTTTCCCATCCATTTTTGATAATATATATCTTGTTCTTTAACACTATTAAGCTTTTCTTTAATATTGTTAAAATTACCTCCATACGGATTAACATTAACATCATCAAATCCCATTTATATCTCCTTTGATTATTAATTATATTTCTTCTACTATTAAATATTTTTCAAAGAACATAATTCATATTTACTTTTTTAACATTCACGTCGTCTTAGTTTCATATTGCTCAACAAACTTCAATACACTTATCCTATTTGCTTTTATAAAATACCTCAGGTTACACCGAGGTTAATTTTATTCCCATAAATCTTCAGTTAATTTTTCAATTTCTCTTTGTCTTTTTTCAGTTTCCTTTATATCAATAGTAATAACATCATTAATGATATTAAGTACATCACCTTCTTTAGACCCAGAAGGAATTTTATCTTTATATATATCCATCATAGTTCTATCTTCTTTTTCGCAAACTGCATAAGATCCTTCGAATCTATCTATAATTACCTTCATAATAAGTCCTCCTATTGTGGTGGTCCACATTTACTGCATGGACTATAACTTTTTTTAGCTTCTTCTAACGTAACTTGTCTAGCATTGTTAGGGTTCATCTTACCACAATTATTTATTGAGTGATACTTACTCCCTGTTGCAGATAGCCAAACCATTGTGCCACTATTGCTTTGTTTTGGAGCTACCTCTTGAGTTACTTTAGGTGCGGCTACTTTTGGTGTAGCTGCTTTAACACTGTTCATATTTGCACTTTTGGTAGTGGTAGTTGTTTTAGCAGCTACCTTTTCTTTAGCACCATTATAGCTGCCTGGTTTCACATTAAAACTAATATCTTTGCCATTTGATGTAGCAATCACAGTACCATTTTCATCTGTTCTGTAAACCGCTATATTTTTATTTTTAAACTTATCCATTGTTGATTGTACAGGATGGCCATAATCATTTCCTTTTCCAACACTTATTACTGCATACTTAGGATTGACGGCATCTAAGAATTTTTGTGTAGTAGAAGAATTACTTCCATGATGGCCAACTTTTAGCACATCTGCCTTAAGATCGTAACCCTTTGATAACATCTCATTTTCTGATACGTCTTCTGCATCTCCAGTAAATAAGAATGAATTACCTCCGAAGCTCACTTTAATAACTATAGAATCATTATTAGTGTCTTTATATCCACTTCCATTAGGCGCTAATATGGTGCATGTAGCTTCACCTAATTTAAAACTTTCTCCTGGAGTCGGTGCTGAAACTTTCAATCCTTTACTCTTAATAGCATTAACTACATCTGTAAAAGTTTTAGTAGTAGAAGTAGCTTTTGGCATGTAGATTTTACCTATTTTAAAGCTATTTATTACATAATCAAGTCCGCCAATATGATCTTCATGTGGATGAGTTCCTACCAAAAAATCTAAATTAGTAATCCCTTGATCAGTTATGTATTTTTTAACTGTTTCTGAATCCGCGTTGTTACCAGCATCTATGAGCATTGAGCTTGAACCTTGTTGTATTAAAATGCTATCTGCTTGTCCGACATTAATATAGTGTACTTTTAGTTCGCCAGAGACTGCTACTTTAGATGTTTCGGTTTTAGTAGTATTGACAGCTGCAGTTGCACCCTTAGCATCAGCTTTCACTTTTGCCTCATTACTACTGCACCCAGTAGCCATACTTATAACCATTGCAATAGCAATTAGCCAAGTCCACCCCTTCTTATAAGATTTATTCATAGATTTAATTTTCAAAATTATGCCCCCTTATATTCTTTTTTTCTATTATATAGTACCATATTAGTTATAATCATACAATTTTAGCGGTACCTTTAACGAAGCTTACGCAAAATATATTCAAAAATAAAAAAAGCCCCGAAGCTAGACTTCTCTAACCTAGGACATTAACTCATTACACTACTGTATTCCATTAAGATTCTTCAAATGTTTATTGAACTTAATTATTTTTATAATCGTATCGATTGCGAGCCAAGCTAATAAAGGAATAGACAACAATAGTCCTAATGGCCATAAAGGCGTTACGTATAATGCAAATGAAACAATAATTGCTATAATAGCTTTTTTATTATACCCACCCGTAAATTCTTTAAAGTTTCTATTGTATTCTTTTTGTTTTTGAATTTTTAAATTCATTTCAACAATATTGTTTTCATTGCCATTTGGAATAGATCTGCTTGGTGTACTCTTTCTTTTACTCCCACCAGTGTTATAACTTATACCTGTCCCAGGTACCCCAACGGTGGTTCCTCTTTTTGAATTAATGGTAAGCCCTGGAGCTATCTTTAAGCTTGCAGACGAAATACCTTTTTTACCCACATTGATTTTAAAACCTTTAGGACCAAAACTTTTTCTTATTCTGAAACCCATAATACCATCCCCTATAACTCAATACTTCTATAACCTTCCTTAGATTCCTTTATTGCTAAACTTTTGATGAAAATAAAGTGAATAAAATTTATAAAATTGTCTATAATTTAAATGTACCAATCCTTGATACGGAAATATATTAAAAATGCTGCACAGGATATCCTCTGAGTGCAGCATTTTTTTTTGTATATTAAATTAATATTAAAGCTTCCACAATATCCACTTACATGTATCAAACGAGTATTTAAGTTCATACAACCTCTCTGAGCCTTTGATTACTATCTGACATTTATATCACTCCATGACACCATCTCAATTGGTTTTGCTATAACTTTCATACTATCCCCTTCAAAACGTATGTTCCTATGTATTATACATTGCTTTACTGAAATCGGAATGGATAAAATACGCCAATATTCACCTACGTAATTGGAAGAAGACATGCTATCACATTTATTTGAGATATTGACATGTCTTATTTTTGTTATACTTTTTCCATACCTATTTTTTATTTTGAAATCATTTTATTGTTTTTAAAAAAGAGGTTTTCAATAGTATTTACCCTGTAACTTCTACTTTTGGATAGCTTCTAATCTATTTTTCAATTCTTCACAATCGTTATTAAAGTTTTCAGCTATATTTATTAATTCCATAACTTTTCGAACATTATTTTCACCTGTTTCAAATTCGATTATCGCCAACAAATATGGGATATCACTGAATGTATTTTCGTCATAGTATAATGAACTTAATATCCTCTTTGCCTTACTAAATTCTGAAATCTTCACATAACAAGAGCCTAACACATAGATATATCTAGGCAATGTATGATCATATTGATCTACAATTAATTTAATTATTTTTTTATAATCTACAATTTTCATTTTTAGCATAGCTTCAACTTTCCATAAATTTATATCATATAATGTTACTTCTAAATGTCCTTTTTCTTGAATTTCATATGCTCGATCTAATAAACATACTGCTTCTTGTGGGTTATGTTCAATACATATAATTGCATTAAAATAAATAGCAATGTGACTTAATTGGTCTTTTTCTATGCATTTTTTAAAACAGGCCTTGGCAAGATTTATATCATTAATAGACTTTTTAAAAGCAGTTAACCCTACTGTCATATAATCACTATCATCGATTATTTCATCAATTGAGTTTACTTTTACTATTTTCCAAAGTTTATCGAAATCATTTGTAGAGAAGCTATTAATCATAAAATACAGGCTTTTGCCCTCATAGACTTCTTTTCTTAGTTCCATATAACTTCCAGTAAGTCTATCAAATGCCAGATAGGCAGAAACAAGAAGTACTAAAGTAGTTAATGGATTGTAAGAACTTACAATACTATTTTTAAATAAAGATATAACTATAATTGGTGTTAGTATAAAAAATATTATAATTTTTTTTACTTTTAATGATTCCCCGTTTGCACTCCCATATACAAGCATTACGATAAAAATACTTGTCCAAAATACCATAACTTGAATTAGATTTAATAAAACAAAGTATACTGATGTGTAGCCTATTGATAATACTATCATTGCAATAGTATAAAAAATATATATGTATAAGTGTCTTTTCTTCAATACAACATTTGAATAAATCCGAAGCATAATGCTATAAAGCACATCGAACTCTTTAATAATTTCTCTATCATCATGAAATAGCATAAGTGAAACAACTATAACTAAAATAATAACAAAAATTATCAAAAATTGTTTAAAATCAATTACATGTACTATGAGACTAGGAATATACATTTTCATTTTTATAGTATTATGAGGAGTGCTAATTTGAGCTATATTCCAAAAGAAAATTTTTATATTTTCACACATTACAGGTAATATTAAAGTACATACATATATAATTGCTGCTAAAATATAAGTAAATATTAACAATGAAAAAAATTCAACTAATTTTTTCCTGTTTTTTCTTATGAATGAAATTCTTGAATATTGTAACGAAATTTCCATCTCTTTAAAAGTGTTAATATACTTATTCATTATAAATAATAATCTTTTCAAAAATTACCTCCCTCATTCTCTTTATGATTTTTATATCAATAAATAAATTCCCTATATTTATTATTTCTTTTATATATTCGTTCATATAATCTCCACCTTTACATATTATTTCTATTTTTATATAAATTCTACACAAGTCTCGTTTTTCTTCTATACTTCTGCAAAAAATAAAAAAGGGCCTGAAACTAAATTTCTCTAATCTCAGACCTAATATTATTTCTAAAACCACTACTTTATTTCTCAATATCACTTAGGCTATTATTAAATCTTATTAAACAAGTTGCTTTTATATTATGAGTTAAAACTTATTCCTAACTTAGTATAAATTGGTTTTATTAAATCTTCAGTTAATGGCCAGTCTATACTTACTTTGTTAGGATGCTGATTTATTAAATAGTACAACAATAAAATTACTGGTTGCCTAAATAAAAGTTGTGTGTTGTATTTTGAATTTATTTGTTCCTTTAGCATTTCAATATGCTCATTAATAAAATTTATGAGATCCTCAGCATTTATTTCAGCAATCATTTCCTCATAAACATCTATTATTAATTCTTGGATTTTATTATTTTCTTCTGGCATTCTTATTCTGTTAGTATATTCATCTTTTATTATTGGAAGTAAATTATTTGACTTTTTATTATTCTCTATTGTCATCTTGTCATTTACCTCCTTAAAAATAGAATCTGTAGTTTCAATCATTGCCATGCTTCTCGCAACTAATCTTTTAATCATTGGTTCGACTGTTTGACTTGGCTTATAAACTGTATCGTGTGACAATTCACTGAATGCATGTTGCAGTAATGTTCTAATCTGCACTTCACATGGGGTTAATTGATCGATAGTAATATTATTTACAATTATAGCTTTAGTATTTCTAATAATATAATGAACTGATTGGTATTCAAAAACAGAGGGGTTTTCTAACCTTTCCCACTCAAAATTTTTATCTTCGGAAATATTCCATTCCCTACAATCTTCTATTATATTCTGTATAATTTTTATATCATCTAGCAATAATACTACAAACCTAATACCAACCTTATCTGTTATATCATCTAAAGGATTACTATAGTTTTTACCTCTATAGAATGCCTTTTCAATAATAGAGCTATCGTCCTTTACCCTTGCTAATACTTGTATCTTTATAAAACTTTCTGTGTCATGTTTTTGTTTTTTTAATTCTGTGAATATATACTCTTTTATATATTGTCCCCAACTTCTTAAACTATCCTTCTGTTTATCATAATCTTCTATAAATTTTTCTTCATCTCTCATTATTGCTGATATTTAATCTTTCCTCCAACTTTTAATGTGGTTCCATAATCATCTGTACCAATAATTTTTACTAAATTATTAAAATTTTCAGAAGGCCCTGCAATACTTATTTCATTAAAAAATTTTATTTTCCTTTGTTTTAATCTATTTTCTATATATTGGTTGTCCTTTTGAATTAATGTTGTAGGTATATTCTTATTCACCATGTAATCATTATATGAATCCTTTACTTCAGCTTCGAATGAATTATCTGAAAAATCTTCTATACTGATGGAAGCGTTTATAGGTGATTTTATATAAGAATAAAGTTGTAAATTTAAATCTATTTTCTCCTCGTCTGTTATTTCCAAAATATTTATGAATTCTTTAGTTCCTTCATAAAAATCTTTTGTAATTACTTTGCTATTTCTTTTAAATGTAGAACCTAAAAAAGTATCATAAAAATATAATGCGGCTTCTTTTGTTTCTGACTTCTTCATATTATTATCATACACGAAAACATTATATTTTTCTTCTAATTTAGAATTATTTTCTTCGCCATCGTTATTTTTAATAAAAACTGCTATCTTATAAAGCTTTTGTTGAGGTGTCAACAATAAATCTGATAAGTATTTTAATATTTCCTCATTACTTTCAGTTATTGTCCTAGTAAATCCACTATGTATCTCTGCTTTAATAACGCCAGTAATAGGAGTGTTATTTAGTCCGATAGTCCCACTAAAAACTATAACTACCCCCCCTGGTATCCTTCTTGATGTTTGAGATTCAGCTAATTTATGTGCAATAGTCTGCGAATCTTTTAT
This sequence comes from Clostridium estertheticum, assembly GCF_026650985.1. Lineage (GTDB taxonomy): Bacteria > Bacillota > Clostridia > Clostridiales > Clostridiaceae > Clostridium_AD > Clostridium_AD estertheticum_C. Next base: position 617,826 of record NZ_CP086239.1, on the reverse strand, counting down.
AAAGGTTTCATCATCGCAATTTAGCATTGAATTAATTAGATATACGCAGCTATCATTGCTGGAGTCCTTTATTTCCATCTCCATACTATTTGATTTATTCCCTATTGCGTTGATAACTCTTTCAGTTAAAACCTCCAGCCCTGCTTCATCTAATACTGACAACGTATGATTAAACTTTGGTTCGACTACTCCCTTTTCAAAATTCCGTTTAAAAATTTCATGAATAATAATTTTATTAATTTTTAAATTTTTGAATTCCATATAACTCCCCCATTCATTATTTTATATCTCAAGGGAATTTGTGTTATAATAACAATATATTCTTTGAGATATACATTATGTGAAACCACCATAGATTAACTGTCAATGTGGTTTCTTTTTTATTGTACATCTACTTCTATAATAGGACAAGCATTTCCATATTTTCCAAAAATAAAAAAAACTCAAGGATTTTCTCCCTGAGGTTTAATTATTATGCTACTTGTACAGCCCCTTGTATGGTCGCTATAGTCTGTTTAAGTTGTACATTTTCAGTTTGCAATTGAGTTGCTCGTGCTTGAACTTTCTGTAACTGTGCTTGCTTTTCTGCTTCTGTTAAATCTTTATGTCCAAGTGCAAGCGTTTCTGCTTCTATAATCCCATTTATAATAGTATCTATCTCCTCAGTTGGTTCTATGTTTAATAATTTCAATGCTGCGTAAATAGTTTCTTTGGATTTTTCATTTCTTTCATCTTTACCTAATTTGCTATTAATACATAATTGTTCCGCTTGACGGACACCTATATGACCATATTTTTCTATCACCTTTAATGTATCAAGGACAGGATTAACTGGCATAATTTTATCTGCGACTGCAATAACTGCATCTGCTCCATTTAGTGCCATGTCCACCTTTTGTAATACCTCATCTACTTTTACACCTTTCCTTTTTAATAATGGAAACAGAACTAACAGTGTTGCTACTACCCCTGAAGTTACTCCTAAAATTGTACCTACATTTAATAAATTTTGCATTAATAATTCCTCCTAAATTTTATTTGAATTTTATATATTACTATCTTAATAAAGCAGTCCAAGTTCCTTGCCCCACTATCCCATCTGCATTTAATCCCATTGCTGCTTGATATTTTATAATCGCATTTTTAGTTATATCTCCGAAATATCCAGTTTGTAAATTAGTTGGGAATCCTAGCCTCTTTTGTATCCACTTTGTTATATTACCGTTAGCTCCAAACTTAGTTAAAGGACATCCTGCTAATGTGTTTGTACCATTAAATCCGTCTACTTTTTGATTACTGAATCCTTGTCTATTACATTCGTCTTGTAATTGAGCGATTGAGTTATTTACTCGTGTTTCTGGGATTGTTACATTGCTTGCTTGCTTATTAATTATTATAGGAGCATGACTACCAACTTTACCATTTATCCCATCCGTAATAGCTTTGCCTACTACGTCTGCCCCTAACTTTTTGTATAGTTCTACATCTTCTGTTGCTTCTACAAAACATACTTCTACCAAAACGGTTGGCATATTTGTAGCCCTTACATCATGAAGGTGCATACCATTTTTTAAACCTCTATTTTTAAATCCGAGGGCCTGTAAATTGTTTAATATTCTAGTCCCTGTTGCCACGCTTATAGAACTAGATGGGTTAATCCATATCTCGCTACCGATCGCGCCATTGTAATTCGTATAAGTATTGTTAAAATGTATCGGAACGAATAGATCTACATGATTATTATTTGCGGTATCTGTACCGTAATTTAAGTCTTCATTTTCTCCACAATTTTCTGGCGTACAATTTACAACCGTATCACCTGCATTTTTTAAATTTTCGTTCATTGCTGCGCATACATTTCTATCCTCTGTAACTTCGTTTATTATTGCACTTGCACCCTCACATTGTCTGTTGTGTCCGCCTCTTGTACCGATTTTTTCCATAATGATTTCCTCCTTTAAATTTAAAAGAACCAAGACTATTTGTCCTGATTCTTAATTTCCTGATTCTTAATTTCCTTTTTATTTCCTTCCTGTAATTGGATAAGAGCATCTTTTAGTTTTTTAGGTATAGGTACGTTTAATCGCGCTGCGTTTTCTAAAATACTTATTCCTTCCATACCAATGTAAAAGTATATTACTAAAGTACGGAATACCCAACCTTGACCTAGTAATTTATCTAACATTACTGCTAATGTAAGTATAATTAATATAGTGAATTTCTTTTTAAGCCCCTTAAAGCCTATATCAGAACTTAATTTATTTTCCTTTTTACCACATAATATCCCCATTACGTAATCTGCAATCATACAGTAAAATAAAGCTTGTAGTCCTATTTCCCATGAGCCAAACAACCATGTAAAAAGTCCAGCTGATGCAGTTCCAATAACTGCGGTTTTGCCTGTAAAGTAGTCTTGGCAATACTCAATAAAGTGTTTCATTTACGCCCCCTTATAAAAAATAATCAAAATAAAAAGACTATTTCTAGTCCATATTTTGATTTAATTATTTTTCTATACATTTATAGATTTCTAATGGCTTGCTCTTATCAAATTTGTCTATTGGTCTAAAAGTTTCAGTCCCAATAGTCATGGTTTGTGTTGGTAAATTTAAATCATCAAAACCATAAGTTTCGTAATCTTGTGATGTTGGAATTATGATAGCCAAAGGCTCAAATTTTCCATTTTTATATTGGTCGGACTTTATTGTGTAAAATTGGTAATTTTGTTTTAATAGATATTTAATATATTTAATTCGATTAAATGTCCACGTTCTTACACTCATGGCTCCCTTACTATCTGTTGCTTCAATCATAATTGTATGAATAGAAGCAGTTAGTGTACCCCAGATACTTGTCAAATCTAAAGTGTAATTCTGCTCTGTTAATTGGTTTCCTAAAGTTCTTATTATATTCCCATCTATTTTTTCTACCACAGAAAATCCGTCTGAATCCGAAACTGTGTATTCTTTAATAATTGGTGTATGGCAATCACCTAGGCTCTTGTCTAAATCAGATATCAAAGGGTCAGGATTCAGAGTTTCAAGGGCGGGACGCCAGCCGATACCCACAGTATGATAATAACTAGTATAGTAATCGAAAAAGCGGGAAGAGGAGGAACCTCGGACAACACGACAGGCAGCATTTAAAAGATATGCATTCTGAACCCAACTGTAACAATTTTTCCAGTGCCATTTCGTGTTGTCGCTATTAGCATCAAATATTTTATTCCACTCATTGTTATTTGGGTCACCGTCTGAACCACCGCCAGTAAGGGTTCTTAATTTATATTCTTGTCCATTAATCGTTATACCTTTGCCTGCAATAAGTCCTTGGGCATTCAAAGTGTCCCAATTCACGTTTACCAATATATTTCTCTCTGCGACTAAAAGCTTTTTACCACCAATTGTAGTTTCTGTCCAATTTATTTTATAATTATCGGCTGCATCTGTGTCCCTTATTTCTATATTTCCACTTGAGTAGTTAGGGATATTGCCGCCACTAACGGGATTAGTAGGGTTTAGTTGTTTTGTGCCATTTAAATATAATGTACCTAATTTAATTAAATCTCCATTTGCCATTATTAATTGCACCTCCTTTCTAATAATTTATTTTAATATCATTTGAAAAATAAACCTCTATTTGTAATAGGGAATTGCTTGCATATACTACTTTGTACTCCGTTTCCATAGCTTGCACCCACTTTCCTTGTCCATCAAATTGTAAATCGAGGTTATCTAATTCATCAACATCTAAAATATTATCCATAGAGAATAAATAAGCAAATCTTATCTTTTTAGAAGTTATTAATTCATTCCAAAATACATCATTAATAGAATTAAAAACTTCCGTTGTCATACCCTCTGCTCTTACATTTTCAATGTCAAAATTTACGTCTACCCATTTATCAGTTTTGAACGTCTTCCAAGTTGTCCCACTGTCTACACTACAAACAACTTTTATATTCTTGCCTGTAGCAATTAATTTAAAATAATCAATGTGTTCTGCATTGCTTAAATTCATATCTCCTTTGGGCATTAGAATTCTATCAAATGGAATGGCCGTAACCTTTAATTTTTGTATTACTCCATCCTCAAAATCATCAAACCCTTCTACAAATTTATACTTGTTTGTATCTAATGTAGTTTTATATTCTGTAAAGGCGCTTTCGTCTCTACTTACTGCGTAATCCTGTATATATTCAGTTTTTATATGAACCTTACCATCAAAAACAATAAATTCATCATCTTTAAAATCATTACCTTCACCGTTACTGAATGTATTTTTTGTTGCTATAACATTTTGAGCACCTAATTCATATTTCAATAAATTTACCCTAGGTACTTTGAAATCTAATATGTTAATGGGTATGTCTACTATATATGGCACTGTAGGGCTTCCCACAATGCCCATTTTGCTCACTTGTTTCATTCCACCACCAGTTATTTCGCCAGCATCTACACCGTCAATTGTAATAAATTTTCCTGTTTCCTCTGAATAAGCTACTAACTGTTTATTCTTCTTATTGGTAACATCTACGTCAGATAATTCTTCAAATTTTGTGATTCTCTTATCTATTATTTCTTTGTGTGTTTTTTCGCTCGTCCAACCTGTCTTGGGACTTATCACACTATCATTAAACACAACATCTTTATCTAGTGTTACATTAAAAAACTCACTCATATAGCCACTTCCTACTTATTTATAATTAGTTGAAAATCACGTACATTGAAATTATGATTATCAGTGTCTTTAATTATTCTTACATAAATATCTTTCTTAGTTAATTGCGCTATGTCTAAAACGATAGTATCTGTATAGACTATATTGTCTATGGATAATTGGATTAAGTCGTTAGATCTTGTTTGAGTGCCTATATTTACATTCATATAATCTTTATTCCCTATGTTTTTAATAGTGATAAGTTCCTCCAAGTCCTGTAACAATGCTGAATCAATATTATTTATTACATTGCCAAGATATATGATTTCAAAATTGTAAGGACTGAGAACATAAACATCCCCATAACTAAGGCCTAATATTTCCGACTTATAGTATTCTTTTCCTTCTAAATCTTTAAGTACAAAATATCCTTGTATTTTAGCATCTAGGAAGACCTTACATTCCATCTCAGCATTAAATAATCTAATCGTGACTAATTCATCTTTTGAATTATAAAATTCAACTGTGAAGCCCTCCGGTGCATTTTGTAGAGTAACATATGGATTAGCATAGACTTTATAACTATCTAATATAAAATCCTCTTTATTGTATTTCATAAAACCTTGTTTTGTAAGTGACTCTGAGAACTCCATGCCACCAATATTTGTATAGGTAACTCCATCTTTGCTACTGTAAGCTTGTATATAATTATCTTGCTTTAATATCTTCCAAAACTTATTTTGAGCATTCAAATCTGTATCTTTAATGCCAAAACTATACTCTTTATTTCCGATGTAGATCATAGAATAATCATCTATGGCCATAGTTTTAAATTTCTCTTTTTCTATCTCTATAACAAATTCGTTATACTCAAATTTCCTTTCTATTTTGTTGTTAGAAATTAACTTTAATATACCCGTGGCAATATCTCTAGTTATATTTGCACCCCCAGCAAAATCTGAAAAAGAAGAAGCTAAGAGATAATTCTCAGCTTCAAGTAATCCATTTTCAACTTTTATAAGCTTCATTTTATCAGCTCCTATACTCTAGGTTGCATAATATAATCGTATGGTACAAACTCAATTACTTGTATGTTAGCACTACCGATTCCACTTGCTAATAGTGTATGAGCTTCTGCTAATGCATCATCATAGCAATTAGTAGCATAGCCAGTTATCTCATCACCTTTTTCATCAGTTTCATGCCCAAATGGTAACATAGTCAATGCGTGAGTCTTTAGTATTCCCCACATTTTTTGTCTTGGCTTTTTGAAATCTATTGCGCTTATTATCATTTCATTACCTCCCTAAAATATTCTTTTTCTCAAAGTTTTGCGTTTCTATCATGTAATTTCTTTTGCCTTTTAATTTGTCTGTAATCTTCATTAAATCTCCATCTGTGGCCATCCGGTTAAAATTTCTTTCTATATCCATGACCTTAGCATTCCGCCATAATGGTACTAAATTAAAGTGATGATATTTCATATAATCTATTAAGTTTGATATTAATATTCCAATAGCTCGTAAGCCGCTTTGAGCATTTAAAAAATACACCTTTTCAGCTTCCCACCTAATCCACCTATATGTTCTATAGTAATCAGTATTGGGAATGGAGGTATCTAATGTATACCAGTCATACAAAATTTCCATTAATAGCTGTATGGATTCCCTGCCTGTGCAACTCATCCAACCTTGTACATTCTTATGCCATACCATAGTGATTATGTTTATTAGGTCTATCATTATTTCAACGCTAACTCCTATAGGAGGAACATTGTAATCTATACCCCAGTTTTGACCCCATTCTACAGGATGACTATTGTATCTTAAATATTCAAAGTCGGTATTTTCCATAATGTCTTTCATTTTTACATAGTCCTTATTAGGTACAACTAATCCATCTGTTGGAGAGGTAGGCTGTAACCACCACCATCTTTTAGTTACCTCAATAAATTTATTAATGTTTTCCTTGTAAATGTTTTTGGGTGTATTCATTAGATATTTATCATAATCTTTGTACGCATCCAATATATTTAAATCTAATAATTTTTTCTCAATTTGTTTATAAACATCTATAATAGACATAGCATTTAAATAGAAATCATTATTTTTAAATATTGTGGTTATCATTTCCCTGCCCAAATAGTTTTGAGTTTCTTTATATAGGTTAATTAGATTTTCTCTATCTAAATAGCTCTGGTTGTTTTTATATACAGGAATTATTACAACCCTATTTAAGTAATTCTCAGTATTTTTATATGTTGTCCTTAATACATGCCTATAAAAATACTTTTTACTTTCATCTTTATTAATATGTTTTAAACTAATCTTTTCTAAGCCATTTATATAATCGTATTTATTTATGTCTTTTCTTTCAAGTCGATAAATTAATTTAAGGC